>NZ_CAQLEL010000038.1:0-9168 GCF_948826705.1 uncultured Ligilactobacillus sp. | reverse complement strand
ATGGATCGTAATATTCCACCTGCGCGCCCAGCTTCTTTAACTTTTGAATGACTAAAATAGCAGGGCTTTCCCGGTAATCATTGATATCCGGCTTATACGCAATCCCAAGCGCTAAAATCTTCGCCCCGTTCATCGCAATCTTATCCCGGTTTAAAATGTGCTCCGCCCTTTGTACACAGTACTCCGGCATTCTGTCATTAATCATCATTGCGCTTTCTATCATTGAAGTGTGGAAGCCGTACTCTCTTGCTTTCCATGTCAGATAATACGGATCAATCGGTATACAGTGTCCTCCCAACCCGGGTCCCGGATAAAATGCCTGAAATCCATAGGGCTTTGTTTTTGCCACCTCAATTACTTCCCATATGTTAATGTCCATTTTATTGCACAGCATGGCAAGCTCATTGATCAGTCCCACATTGATGTTCCTGTATGTATTTTCCAGAATTTTCCCCATTTCCGCGGCTTTTGGAGACGACACTTCCAGTATTTCCCCCTCAAGCGCCGTCCGGTACATCGCCGCAATCGCTTCCGTAGCGTCTTTTCTACCTTCTTTTCTACCTTCTTTTCGCCCTTCATCTAGGCCTTTTTTTCGTGCCTCTTTACTTACTTTTTTTGTTTCCCTAGCAAGGCGCGAGCGAAACTCTAATTCATAGAACATGTAATCACCTTCCTTTTGCGTGTTAGTTTTCAAAATAACAATATCATCGGCTATCTTACATGTAAGAGCACTCGTCGGAACATCTGTATCTACATATTTCAAAAAAGCCGCCAATCCTTGTGAAACAGCTGAAAAATCCGTAGCTTTAGCGTTTAAAATAATGTTGTGTTCCCCTGTATCAAGTATCAGATCACTTTCTTTTAAGCGCACTTCAGTCGTATATACCGGTAAACCTGCACCAAAAAAATCAAAATCGCAGATAAAGATCACATACGTATCGACCCTGTCATTATAGTCTTGCCCCGCTTCTAAAGCATGTTGGGTCAAATAACTTTGATAATATGAGATCCGCTTACCTAAATCATGGTCATCACTGACCTGCATCTCGATATCATACATTCGTCCACGATCGTCTTCAGCATAGATATCAAAGCGTACCCCATGAAAGACAGTATTTTGCTTATGCGTATCTTCTTTTTTGATGTTTTTAACGTCCACGATCCCTAGATCAGGCAAGATCAGTTGCAACAACTCTAAACAAATGTCTTTATGCTCTGAGATGATCCACGAAAAGATCATTCCATCTTTAAAGCCCGCCAAGTTCCAACTTTTAAGAGCCTCTTCATAAGTACTCAAATTCCCCATCCCCTTCTGACCTTATTTTGGATCTGCGCATAGGATTTTTCAAGCCTAAAGACTTAGCTTTATACCGGGATTTCTGGCACTAAAATGGACTTAGATCTAACACTAAAAACTCTAACAAAATTTTTCCTAGAATTTTTTAAATCGTAATTCAAAAGCTCTCAAAGTTTAATTGACGTGTTCTTTTAAAATACTTAATCGTAATTTGGATCTTTTTAGGCTCCACAACGCTTGACAGTAGTAGTTTCAAACGTTAGTATCGTTAATGGTAATCATTACAATTTAAGAGAGGATATATTTATCATGCGAAAAAAATTATTTAGTTTCATCTTACTCGTGAGTGCTTTTCTGGCATTTTTCACCTTGGATCACAAAAACACTGTCGCTGCATCTGACAAGCTAAATGTCGTGACAACTCTTGATTTTTATGGCGAGACTGCCAAGGCTGTCTTAGGCGATCACGGAACAGTCACTTCATTGATCACTAGCCCAAATATCGATCCCCACGACTTTGAAGCAACAACTAAAACAGCTAAGATCGTTTCCAAAGCTGATCTTGTCATCTATAACGGTGCTGGCTACGATAACTGGGTCAAAAAATTAAACGGAAAAAAATATCTGTCTGTGGCTGATGTCATGAAAGTCAAGGAAGGCCAAAATGAACATCTCTGGTATGATCCAACGACTATGGAAAAACTCGCTGATCGTTTAGCAACTGAATTTGGTAAAATGCAACCTAAAAATAATGCTGCCTTCAAGAAAAATGCTACTAAATACAAAAAAACTTTAGCTAAATTAACACAAATGCTAGACAAGATCAAACAAAACAGCAATAATCAAAAAGTAGCTGTTTCAGAACCAGTCTTTGACTATTCTTTGAAGAAAATGGGTTACAAGATCGCTAACAGTCACTTCGCTAAAGCAACTGAAGAAGGTAGCGATCCATCATATTCTGACATCAAGAAATTGCAAAACGATATCAAAGACAAAAAGATCGCTTTCTTTGTCCAAAATACCCAAAGTGATAGCTCAGTGATCAAAAATATCGTTGCCCTTTGCAAAGAAAATAATATTCCTGTCGTCAAAGTTACTGAAACTCTACCTAAAAATAAGACATATGTAACTTGGCTACAAAACGAATACCAAGCCGTCTTAGATACTCAAAAATAGAAAGAAGTAGTTATTCATGAAATCGATCCTATCAGTGCATAACTTGGATCTTTCCATCCCCAACCGCAAACTTTTCTCCAATCTCTCTTTTGAGATCCCTCAAGGTAGTTTGACCTGTATCACAGGTGAAAATGGGGTCGGAAAAACAACGCTTGTCAAACACTTATTACAAGATCTAGCTAACAACTATACCGTCCACACGGTCTTTAATGTCAAGCGTAATGAAGTCCAATACGTACCGCAATTGCGCAACATTGATGATGAATATCCACTTTGCATCAAAGATTTCGTAGCTTTTGGTCTCAAAAAGCGCAATTTCTTTTGGAACCGCAAGCCTTTAAACGAAAAACTCGAACAGATCTTAGCGGAGACAAAACTGACTCGTATCAAAGATCAACCCTTAGGCAAAGCTTCCGGGGGCGAAAAGCAACGTGCCTATCTAGCTCAAGCGCTCTGTGCTGATCCTAAGTTACTCATCTTGGACGAAGCCACAGCGAGCTTAGATACGACCAACAAACATGAATTGTTACAAATGCTACGTGAGGTCATGCAACAACATGGGCTAACGATCCTATTTATCACGCACGATCCCGAACTGATCGAACGATATGCCGACTATGAACTTCATCTAGAAGATCAAACTGGGATCTTACTTGAAAAGGGGGCTAAAAAATAATGTTTGCTTATGATTTTATGCGCTATGCCTTTATTGCGGGGGTCTTCATCGCTTTGATCTGTAGTGTTATGGGGACTTTTGTGGTAGCACGCCAAACATCTTTTTTCACTCATACGCTCTCTGAGATCGGATTTTCTGGGGCTTCATTTGGGATCTTTATCGGGATCTCTCCTTTAGCGGGGATGCTGACTTTTACGACTGCTAGTGCCCTTTTGATCGGGATGTCAGGTGAGCGGATCGGACGGCGTGAGGCTTCGATCAGCGTCTTTTCTGGTCTTTTCTTAGGGCTTGGGATCTTATTTTTATCACTCTCAGATAAACAAGCTAATTATGCGACAAGTATTTTATTTGGGAGCATCGTTGGGATCGATCGCAGCGATATCGAAGTTTTGATCGCACTTAGCATTTTACTATTGTTGACGATCACGCTCTTGTTCAAGCGTCTAGCATATAACTCCTTTGATTCGCAAGGAGCTCAGTACAATCAGCGCTTCAACAAAACGATCTCGATCATCTTTTTAGTGATGCTCGCTTTAACGATCAGCATTACGGCTCAGATCGTCGGTGCTTTACTGATCTTTGTGCTCTTAACGATCCCAGCTTCGGCGACAAAATATTTCGTCCATCGGCTCTACCAGATGATCGTTTTAAATTTCATCTTCATTTTAGCCGGTGTTTGGCTTGGACTATACTTCAGTTATCTCACTGATTGGCCAGTCAGCTTCTTTATCACCGTGATCGAAGCCCTGATCTATGGGGCAGCGATCGCAAAAGATCATATCGCTAACCACCAAAAATAACAAACAGGGTAAGTAGAACGCATCAATACGAGCTACTTGCCCTGTTTGTTATTTTTAGACCACTAACAAAGCATATGCTTGCCTTCTTGTCTCTTGTCTACTATTTTTATTCAGCTTACCGTCCTTTATCCTAAAATGACAAGGATAAGATAAATGAAAACATCACTGATCTAAGCGCCGAATCCCCCACAATACGATACATGTCGCTAAGATGAGATAGCTAACATATAGGAGCAAGTATAAACTGCTAGGACGAAAAATATAATTTACTGGCAAGATCACTGGCAATACATAAACATTCAACAAAGCCTTGTTACTTGCAAAAATGACAAATAAGACCTCTAAAAAACCAAACAGGATATTTTTGGTCTGGTCAACAAAGAAGGCCAGTCCAATATGGATATGCTCAAGTAAAACTATCAAAAAAAATGCGCTCAGTGCTAGTTTTATCTGACCTAAAATCAGCCATGTACTCATCAGTGCACCGACTGATAAAAAATCATTCAAAACCACTTTGATCCCCCAAAGTTGATATTTTTTGGGATAACATCTGATCTCTTGAAACGAATCAGCCATTTTTTCTTGCTCAAAAAGCAAAACAGCACTCATACTGGTCACCAGTGGATAAACCGCAAATGTAAGCAACGCAACATCAACTAGTGCGACCCCATTTTTTAACAAAAGTACATATGGGACCACAGTCACCAATTGGAGCACCATCACACCGACTGCAAAATATAGCTGGAAACTCCCCTTCAACTTCACACTTTCACTTCTTACTATTTTAAACATTCGATCTTCTCCCTAGTAACCAAGAAAACAGCACTGCACTCAACAACGCTAAGATAACTGAACTGCCCAACATTTTCCAATCAACATTTAAAAAATCAGGCGACTGAACTCCATTTGGCTTAAGTCCGATCAAAGCCTCCACTACCTTATAATGATAAGTATATGGAAAGAGCGACCATAGTTTAGTTTGAGCCACTAAAGGTGCGATAAACAAACACAGTAAACTGTTTATAACAACTATTAAAGATGCATTTAACCAATTGGATAAATAATAGATAAAGAAGATATTCCATAAACTTGTAACTAAAAGAGCTAAGATAACAGCTATAAGTTGCAAACTCTCTACTTGTGAAAGTCCCCCGTATAACAAAGCGACTAAATAGATCGTCCCAAATAATATTGAGCTGGCCCCAAATAAAGCCCTAAAGTTAAAGGCTACCTTAGCAAAATAGACCTGCTTTTTAACTGCTGTGCTCGTAATATTTTGAAAGTTTCCTGCACTTTTTTCACGCTTTACATCACTTAAAAACAACAGACTATCTAATAGAAACAAAAATAAGGCTTCCCACCAATATAGCGTAAAAGGAATAAAGATCAAAACACCACCTATAAGATAGGCTAGCACTGGTGCAGCTAAGGTTACTGAAAAGAGTAGCGAGTAGCGCTTTGTTTTCTTCAATTTTAAACGCTCTGAACTAAAAATCGCTGTTAAATTTTGCTCACGCATCCAAAACACCTCCGTGAACGATCTCAAAAAACTTCCGATCAAGATCTACCACATTTTCTCTACGATCATCGTAGCGGACCTTTCCTTTGTCTAAAATAACGATCTGATCGGCAACTTGACTGATCACATTGAGTTGATGGCTTGAGAGTAATATCGTCATCCCCTGCGTGCTCAATTCTTTGATCAGCGCTAATAACTCTACTGTTCCTGTAGGATCTAAACCATTTGTCGGCTCATCTAAAATGAGAAAAGCTGGTTTTGTCAAAAGTGCCATCCCGATCCCTAAACGTTGTTTCATCCCTACTGAAAATTTTCCTGCACGTTTCTTACCTGTATTTTTTAGGCCAACTTTATTCAAAATATCTCTTATTTGGTCATCATCTATGCCATACAACAAAGCTTTAGTCTTCAAATTATCAAAAGCCGATAGATTTTTATAGATCGCGGGTTCTTCGATCAAAGCTCCCAAATTTTCCTTAGGGATCACCGTCTCGCCATTGTAAAATATCTGTCCTTGCTCAGCATTTTTTAAACCAGCGATGATCTTCATCAAAGTTGATTTTCCTGCACCATTGATCCCTAACAGACCACAGATCGTTCCACTTTTTATCCCAAAGCTCACTTCATCTAAAATTTGGCTAGTTTTAAAGGCTTTTGATATTTTTTGTATTTCTATATTCATTTTTGTCGCCTCCTTTGTTTTTGGTATTATAGCTAGGCAAATTCATAGATCATTCAGATTTTCCAGCAAAACAAAAAGACCTAGATAATTTTCTAGATCTTTTCTATACACAATTTGACTTTAGCGCCACCAGCTGGTGGATCAGATATTTTAAGATACCCACCGTGTTTTAAACTGACCGCTTTAGCAAAAGCCAAGCCGATCCCATAATTTTTCCTATCAAGATTACGTCCCCCATTTTCTGTAAAAAATAGCTTAGTCGCATTCTTCTTAGCGGTTTTAGAGAAGGGTGCTCCGTTGTTCCAGACTTCAAATATCAGTTGTGTTGCCGTCTCTTTAAACGTTACTGTAACTTTTCCAGCATCTTTTTTAGCATGCTGACAGGCATTGACAAAAATATTTAGGACTGCTCGGCTGAGCGCTAAGCGATCACCACAAAAAAACTTACTCTCTATTTCTAGTTTTGTCTGTAACTCAACTTGATAAGTTTTGGCTATTTCGTTAAATTCTACAACTAGCTCAGAAATAAAGTCCGATACTTTCACTTCTTCCCTTTTATCATCATTTAACAGCCGTGTATAGGTCAACATGCTGTTGAAATAACGTTCAAATATCGTCATACTTTTCTTGAGCGAAGCTAAATATTCAATCTGCTTTGAGGTCAACGAAGTCATTTCTAGTAATTCAACATTACCCTTAACAACTGTCAGCGGAGTTTTTACATCATGGGCCAAAGCGGCTATTTGAAAGGATAGATCTTTTTTCTCTAACCGTTCTTTTTCGACCAACCAAGCTAATTTATCACTTTTTTTGTAAAGATTAGTCAATATTTGCTCAAACTCAACGATCTTGACATGCTTTCTAGGCTGAGCAGTGCCCCCTTCGCCCATGGACAGCGCGATCTCTTCGACATAGCGGAAATCTTTTTCCAGTTCACGTACAAGTTTAACGACAACGATCACTATCACTAAAAGAATTCCAAACGTTACAAAAAGATAACTAAATTGGTTATATGAGATCACGCGTAAACGCTGATCAGCAAATTCTGGCATACTATTTTGGCGGATAATGAGGATATAATTTTTATCAGCAAAATATTTGAATTTTACTGTATCTACAGTCAGATCTCGCTTATTATCTCTAGCAATTTCAAAATTATTGAGGTCACTAGAAGCATATTTCCCTGTTAACAAGTGCTTAGTTTTAGCATCATAAAGTGTATAGTCATATGGGATATCCTTCATCGTTTTAGTTATATCCTGCCGACTAATATTTTTATCAAAAGTTACTTTAGCCTCATTAAATATTCTCAATTGTCCACTTTGTACCAGTAAAAATGAACCTAAAAATAAAGTAACTACGACCAGTAAACTTCCAATGATGACCTCCAAAACCGCAAGTAAGATCCGCTGTTGCATCGTGTATTTACTGATCATTCCACTTATACCCCATTCCCCGCACTGTTTTGATCGGGTCTACCCCATATACTGAAAATTTATTGCGTATTTGATAGACATATTCAGAGATCGAACGAAAAAGAACATCAGCAGATTCATCATAAACCTTAAAATAGATCTCCTCGCGTGTATAGACTCGAGTCAGATCACGTGATAAAAGCTCTAAGATCGCATATTCACGTTTGGTAAGTGGTATGGCCTTACTACCGATATAGACCTGCTTTTCTTCTAAATAAAATGTGATCTGACCGAGATCTCTTCTGACTGTATTAAATTTACCGTGAGCTTTTTTAGTCCGATCTTCTCGTTTTAGATCAGCTTCAACTTTAGCCACTAGTTGTTTTAAACTAAATGGTTTAACGATATAGTCATCCCCACCATTTGCCAAGCCTTGCAAAATATCACCTTCGGTATCTTTAGCGCTGATGAAGATGATCGGAGTTGCGATCTGACGTCTAAGTTGTTTACAAAGCTCGATTCCATTGATATTAGTCAGCATAATATCCAATAAGAGCAGATCGTAACCTTGAAATTCGGCTGACTTTACTGGCAACGTAACTTCTTGAAGTACTGTTACTGCGTAATTTTTTAGTTCTAACGCATTTTTTATAAGCTTTAGGATCTCCAGATCATCATCTACTATCAAAATCTTGTGCATGCTACCACCTCACTTCATAAAGTAATAATACAAGGTCTAATGACCACACAAAAACATTATGCTCCCTAAAAAGAGCTTATCCATACACAATTTATCACCTAAAAATCAGGATCTATTCAGAAAAATAAGAGCAAGTAATGAAATAGTCACTACTTGCTCTTTATAACTTATATTTGTTTGATCTCACTTGGTGTAAATATAGCCAACTACTAGCGCTTGGCATCCCATTCCTGATAGAACTGATCCAAATATACTTTCAAAAATTCATGTCGCCCCTGCGCTAGCTTCATGGCATAGCTTGTATTCATAGTGTCCTTTAACTTAAGCAATTTTTCGTAAAAATGCATGATCGCTGTATCTTTACCATTGCGATACTCTTCCAAAGTGAGATTTTCTCTAGGCTTCATAGCCGGATCGTGGATTGGACGTCCAACGTGGCCTGAATAACACATTACCCGTGCGATTCCCATTGCCCCCATAGCATCTAAACGATCAGCATCCTGAACGATTTTTCCTTCTAAAGTAGAAACATTTTCTTTTTGGTTTCCACCCTTAAATGACATCTTTGAAACAATATCCATAACATGATCTAGTGTTTCACTAGACACATGATTCTCGACCAACCATGTATGTACCCTTTTTTGGCCAGCTTCCTCGCTTTCATTTAACTTTCCATCAGCAATATCGTGTAATAATGCTGCTAATTCACAAATATAAATATCCGCTTTTTCATGTTTAGCAATTTCGATAGCGTTATTAGTAACACGAAAAACGTGCCACCAATCATGACCACTACCTTCATTATTCAAAGCATCATATACATATTCACGTGCATTTTTGACGATCAATTCTTTATTTTCCATAGTAAAAAAGCTCCTTTGTAATTAGAGGTCTCTCAATTTT
>NZ_CAQLEL010000037.1:0-24862 GCF_948826705.1 uncultured Ligilactobacillus sp. | reverse complement strand
CCCTATCCAAAACCGTTCCATGTTCTTGTACCATCAAAAGTCTGTTTCTAACCGCATAGTATTCTTTCCAGTCATACCGTCTGGGGCGGGTTTTTTCTAACTGTGTAATCTTATGGGTAAGTACTGCCTGCGGCACTACAAGAAACCGGCTATAATTATGAATGCGCAAAGAGTATTCTGTGTCGTCATACCAGATAAAATATTCTGCGTGCGGCAGACCTATCTGACGCACAAGGGATAAATCCACCACCATTCCGCAGAACGACGCAATGTCGCAGGCAAAACAAGATTGTTCATATACCTCTTCCTTGCAGTTTTTTGACAGTAATCCAATACCAGTCAAATTTCTTCTATGACAGGTATCAATTTGCCCATTTACTGTCACAACTCCGGCAAACGCCTGATACATGGAGTTTTGCTGTGCAGCCGTAAAAATTTGTTCCATGTAATCAATTGCAATAATAGCATCATCATCAATCACAAAATATTACAGCAACACCACCCGCGATGCCCACATCAAGGAACAGACTAAAGGTAAAGGCAAAGGGAAGAAGCAGACATCAAATTCATTTGAGTTTACCTCCTACTGGGCTCGTCTCGACAACGAGCCGATATATAATCTTGTGGACTTCACGCAGACCTTCCTTGCCAAGCATACTCTGCTGAATGTGCTGACCAAGTATTGCATCTTCACTTCGGAGGAAATACTGATGGTGATGCGTCCTTATCAGATAGCCGCAACAGAGAAGATATTGCAACGCCTGAATGTATCGACCAACGCCCGTACATGGGGTAAACACGAGGGAGGCGGCTATATATGGCATACCACCGGTTCGGGCAAGACGCTGACTTCGTTCAAGACAGCACGGTTGGCATCGCGTCTGCCCGACGTTGATAAAGTATTCTTTGTAGTTGACCGCAAAGACCTCGACTATCAGACCATGAAAGAATATGACCGCTTCGAGAAAGGTGCGGCCAACTCTAATGGCTCCACGGCAGTGCTTACTAAGCAGATAAACGATGATAACGCCCGAATAATCATCACCACCAATCAGTCTAAAATACCACCACGGCGCTTATATTAGCTTATTTCAGCAATCGAAAAAGTAGCCATTTACTCCGATTTTCTCCGATAGTTAGGAAGTAAACTAGTTATAGCGCCAATCGTGGCGCTGGCTAACAAGCGTAACTATAACTACGGTTGTGATTTGCTGTGTAACTGAAATTTCATAGCTCTATACTTTCTACGACGTTGCCACTTGTGGTAAAGAAAGACGTTAGCAAATGCTAGCATTTGACCTCAGCAATTCTCAGCATTTTATGTCAGCATTTGTCAGCAATTCACCTTAACAATTCTTAGCATTTTATCTTAGGTTTTCTTAGGTTTTTTGCACCTTTCCCGTCACTCTAATAGGTTTTAGAATGGCGTTTTTTTGCTTTAAAAAGGTGTGCATACAAAAAGCCAAAAAGGGTGCACACAAAAACTTAAAAAGTACGCACACTTTTTGGCGTAATACCTAGTATATTGCTAGTGGCTAATAACTTTTTGATGTTACCATTTGCTACCATTTGACCTGAGCAAATCTGAGCAATTTACTCCAACAATTTGGGATAGGTCCACGTTTGAATTTTCGGCGCTTGCATGAGTGTAGTTATAACTACGCCCTTAATGTGTGCAACCGTAGTTACGGTCATCTTTGGCGATCGTTCCCATTTGTGGGATCGTGACTTTTTCGCTATAAACTAAAAGGGATGCCAGCATTTCGCCAGTGCATCCCTTGCGTTCTATTTGATTGGTGCTATTACTGATTTGATGTATTCAATCACCGTCAAGCATTCGATTTTGAGCATATTACGCAACGCCTTAAGACTTGGATAGCCTTTAAATGTGATGTTTCCACTCAAGCGGTTCATGTAATAGATCGTATACGGATCAACGGTGTGTCCGTTCGCTAACGATTCTAGCCGGTGGCTCATGATCGTTCTAAAACCGTGGCGATTTACTAGCATGACGGACGGCAATAATTTTACTTTCTTAGCGAATTTACCGTTATATTTTTCATTCAAGGCAAACTCTAGCCCCGTTTTGGCTACTTCTGCACACTCACGATCAAAGTAGTAGCCTAGCTGGTCCATCTCAAGTAAAAATAGATCGTTGATGATCTTATTAGCAGCGTTGATCTTATCTTCTGTTGATCCTTTCACGCCGTCATATACTGAAATAAATGCGGTGTAGGCTTCTAGTTGGATCTGATACGATCGCAAACGTGATGGGCTTGCGTGTCTGATGTCTTCCTTGAGATCGTTTAAGTTTGTGGGTATTACATTCATGTTTGAACTTCCTTTCTGGGATGTCTATTTAAAATCTTTGGCTAGTTGCTCCGTGATGTCTTGTATCATGATAAATTGGTAGTCATTAAGCCCGTACTTGTCCAAGTCCTCGGCTGTGAGCTTATCCATTTGAACAAGTAAGCCCCTTAATCGCTCGCCAATCTCATGTCTGAGCATTTTGCGAGTTTCTAGCATTTGGTTGTATTGTCTCACTGCTTGGGTCTGTTCTTTCATTTTCGAGATAGCAAGCGGACCGCCTACAAAAGTTTTATTTAATTCTTTATCTGTCATCACCGCCATTTTTCTCAGTCCCGTTTTGAATAGGTGAAATGGTGCGAGATCTTGGGCTTCTTGGGTCGTATATACACCGTCTAAGGCGTACGGCTTCTTATTTGTTGGCAATTCGTCAAGCTCTTTATATAATTTGTCTGATGTCTTGCCGATTTCTAGTAATAAAGTATCGTACTTGTTTAATTCGGTGATTGCGTCTAGGATATGGTTTAATTGTAAATGCGGTGCGTCTGTGATATTCATTTTAAACTTCCTTTCTGTTATCAGTGATGTGGGTTATTTAGCTTCTTCGATGGCCTTGCGTAATCTGTCACCAATGTCTTTAGTGATCTTATAACCATAGTCAGCAAGTAAAGCAACTGATGCAGTTAGATCATAACCACTCCGCTTAGCGATCGCGTTTAAGTTCTCATCTGTCAATTTTGGTAAGTGTGAGTTTACCGTTTGCGGTTTTTCCTCGTTGTCCGATTTAGACAATTGCGTCATATCAACGTTTTTAGAGTGCTTTGAGTCAGTTTTTCCGTCATCAGTAACATCATCTTGCAAGGGGGTAGGGTCTAGAAATGTTGATTTATCAGCATTTCCACCACTAACCCCCTTGGCATCACTACTGTTACTATTTACACTAGTATAGATAGCTGTAGTATTATTCTTATCTAATCTATTCTTATCTAATCTATTCTGCGTTAACGGTTTGTTAACAGGTTGTTTACACGATGTTAACGGTTTGTTAACAGATTCGGCGTTTTTGTTAACATCTTGTATTTTTTTGGTACTACCACTTGTTAACGCTTTGTCACAATCTGTTAACGAATGGTCAACCAAAGTAGATTGTAAACTTCCTTCTTTGACTTGGTATACATTAACTTCATCAATTTCAACCATTGATAAAAATTTTTGATGTATCGTTGACTTGTATCGATCACCTTGGATCTTATTGTTATTTACACGCCAATGACGTATCAAGTAGGTAGTAGGGTTCTTAAACTCGATAAGGAAACCGTTTGTTATAAGTTCTCTGATTTCGTCAATACTGCCACCTAGCGCCCTGGAAGTCATTAAAACACGATCTGTGAACCCGTCATCATCTGCCGTCATATTGATGTGCATGTATAGCGCTTGGGCTTTGACCGACAATGTATAAAAAGCATCAGACTCAACGACTGCCTGCGCTAGCATTCTTTTATTTGCCATTTTTACCGCCTCCTTAGCGCAAGTAGTAGCGCTTGTTGTTTAGCCCAAGTTTTGCCAGTTCTTCGCCGTGTATCGTTGGTTTATAACGATCTTTGCGGATCGTGTTATTTATCAGCCAATCAGTGAGTACATAGAGTTTTTTGCTCTCCGAGATTTTGAGTAAGTAGCCTCGATTGATGAGTGCATCAATGTCGTTGATATCTGCACCTAAGTAATTTGCTAGCGAATGTACCCGATCCACTACGCCGTCATCGTCTGCGATCATCCCAAGATGAAAGTAAAGCGCTTGGGCGGTTAGTGGTAGATTATGGAACTTGATTTCTTCTGTGATACTTGGCGAGAAACTTCTTTTTTTAGTCATGGTTTGGCTTCCTTTCTGTCTTATGAGTCTTGCTGTATTGATTGCAATGCTACTCCTGTAACCATTCCCGTTTAATGCACTTGGATCACGATTGATAAAATAAGCAAGTAGCTTTACTTGCGAATTTTGAATTATAGGCAGATTATCGAACCACTTCGCCACTGTCTGCGGATCGTTAGACGCTGTTAAATAGCTCTGGTCTTTGATAGGGCGCTTAGTATTTGGAACTAGTGGGAAAACCTTATAACCACGCTTCACAAGCTCTAAGGTGTATTGTTTCGGTGTCATTTGTGAACCCCCTTAAATGATCCCTCGTGCGTTTGCAACTGGTTATACAACTCAGGTTCAAAAAGTTTAATAGTTGGACCAAAGTTCTTTAAAATTACTTGGATCTCATTCAACGTAATAAGTTCCTGTTTGATCCTAATCTTTGTAGCTTCCATGATTACATAGGTGCTAGCTAGACTACTGAGATCAGAATATAAGTCGGGATCTGTTTTGGATAATTTTTTACCGTACACTTTTTCTAAAAGGTGAGCTGTTTCAGGTTTAAGATCGTTACTCTTGATCATGCTTGTTAGCCCCGATTTTAAATTTTCAAATGAAGCTAATTTTTCTTGATTTTTGATTGTGCTTTCGTGTAACATGTAATTACTTCCTTTCATGATTAATCTTTGCGGTTTTGTCGTGATTGGGATGTGGGTGGACCACTGATAGGGATGTCAGTGGTCTTTTTCTTTACCCTCGATCTCGATCGTAACCACTCAATGACAAACGGTGTAACTAGCCCAGCAACTCCAAAGATCAACGTAAATACTCCGATCGCCAATAAATACATAGTCATTGCATATTTAACGCCGTCTTTGTCGGATCGTTCTTCTTCAAACAAGTAGCAAGCGTCTAATTTGATCTGTTCTAACATTATGCGTACACTCCTTTGATCATTTGATTTTTTACTTTGATGACGTCACCGATATTCAAGATGTGCCAGTCTGTTACTTCGTACTTACAAAAGCCGATACTTTGAACGATAGGGACGATGTAACCCAATTTATTCAAGCGTTCCAGGTCCTTAGCCACTCCATCAGTCAAACCACCTAGGATATAAACAAGGTGCGTACCGTTTGCCACAACTCCCGATGTGCTAGCCTGCATACATAACAAGCCATAAAGCTGTTTTTGTTCAAACGTCAACTTGTCGGCTTGCATCACTCTAGGCGGGATATAGATGTCGTCCTCTCCTGCGATGACTCGTTCCAAGCAAGTATTTAATTGCGATCGCTCTTTCTTGGTAAATGTCTTCATGTCGTCAATTCCTTTCTTGTGATCCATAAAGCTGACCTTTAAACCACCTAGCCCAGTGCTTATTTATCGTTATAGCTCTATGGATCGTGTGCATTATTCTGTTGTCTCGTGTTCTGCTAGCCAATCAATAAGCGTTTGCCGTTTGATGAGTAGATTCATCCCGTCGATCTTAACAACTGGCAAGCCTTTCTTTATCCATTTATCAACTGATGTCACTGACTTAAGCCCCATGAACCTAGCCACTTCGCTTTTAGTCATGTATGGAGCACTAGGGATGTTAGTAGCAGCTTTTAGCATAGTTACCAGTTGGCCAACGCTTTTAAAATCTTCTGCCAAAGTCATGTCTTCGGTGTCTAGTGTGATCGTTACTTTAGCCATTGTCTTGATCTCCTTTGCTTAGATATTCCAGCCAATCGGTGCGGATCTGTGCAAACATTAGCGCTCGATTTCTTAAGGCTAACTGTTTGATCTCGTTCTTGAGTGGCTCGGTCGCTCTGATAAGTTCGTCTTGATCAGTTGCGATATAATAGCCAGTCTTTGCGCCATTTCGTACGCCTACGATCGGTACACCGTGAGCAATTACTAGATCACGAATAACCTTTCTTACTGATCGCTTGCTTAGGGATGTCATACTTGCTAGATAAGCAGTAGGGCGGGTGTTATCTGCTCCATAGCCTAGAAGTGATAAGATTGTCCGCTCGTCTGATGTTAGCTGTCTTCGTTTCATTAGTGCACCTCCTGTTGATTTTGAGCTAATGAGTTGCTGACGCCTGCCATACCGTCACAAATAAAGTCTAGGCTATCTGTAATGAGTGGCAGTACTGTAGTAACTAAGTAAAGCTTGTCTGCTGGTTTCATCTCGCCGTTTTCTGATACGTATGCTTTTAGCAACTCGTTTAATGTCCGTGCTCTGATTTGTAGTTCATCTAATTTATTGATCTCTGTTTCATTTGTATATTACATTGTGCTCACTCCTATTAATCTTCTGGACAAACGGTGTCCGATAATTTGTATAGATCCTTGCTGTGGCTACTCAAAGCATCCCTTAGCTTTGGAAGTAGTTTAATCAAGTAAGCTTGTGCGGTAGGTTCGCCACGTCTTAGATCCATGATATAGGCGTCTAAAAGATCAGCGTACAAGTCAGCTTGATTTGCTAACTCGCCTAATTCTATTGAGATATCTAATAGCTTTTCTTGTTCTTCTGTCATGTTAAAGATCTCCTTTGGTGTATTTTGGGTTTGGGATGTGGGTTGACCATTGGCGGGGTGTTTAAGTTGGGATGATCGCATCCCGTTAGCTTGTTTCTGTAATTATTTAACTTCTCTCCATTCTGTAACTTGTAATGTGCCACCGTTTAACATTGCTTTGATCTGGCTAAAGGTCATTTGTGCCAATAAATAGCCAATTACACGAGTTTCAAGTTTCTTATACTGTTCTTGTTCTTCACTTGTTAAAACGTCAAGGGATGCCTTAGATTGCGGGTTTCTAGCTTTTTTAAGCTGTTTGGCGTTCATCCCTGTAACTGCTTTATATAGCAAGTTTGAAATATGGTTATAGCTCCAGTCGGTTCGGTGTTCCCATTCTTTTACTGCGTCCGTCAATGTCTTTCGCAACGGTTTTTCTTCAATACGGTTGATTTTTCGCTTGGTTAGTTCATCTCTCATCTTAAAGAACTCAGAGACTAGGGCTACTTTGAAAGCTTTAACCTGTGGTGTGTTATCTAAAAACGTAATAAGTGTTGTTGCTTGTTGCTCGTTCAAGTGATAAATCTTTTTAGGTCGTCCACCTTTTTTACTGGTAGGTTTTACGATTTCAAATCGCAAAACTCCAAAGTACTCTAAGTCTGCTTTATTACGTCTGATCAGATCCGAAATGCTACGGTATTCAATTCCTGTATGTTCTGCAATGATTTCGGGTGTCGTATACGGTTCATCTTTCAACGATTGTAAAAATACTAGTTCTTGCATGATCCGTGCTCCTTTCTATTTGCTAACTTGCTTGTGTGCCTCCATAAATTCGATGATGTCGCTCTTTTTGATACGCTTGGACTTGCCGACAATGTAGACGGGTAAACCTGCATCGATGTAGCGGTATAGCGTGTTGTGTGTCTTTAGGCCTAAAAAGTCCATAGCGTCTTTATAACTCAAATATTCTGGTTGTTTTTTCATAAAAACCACCTTTCTTTTTTTGATTATTGTTAAATATTAGTCAGTTAACTAACAATTAACAATTTACACTAATCTATTTTTACTGTCAATAAATTGTTATATATTTTTGTAAGTTGTTATTTTTAACAATAGACTGTAAAATATGGTTGAGGTGAATAGAATGTTAAAAAGTAATTTAGCTGTCCTTATGGCAGAAAGAGGCTTAAAAATTGCGGATGTTTATGAGCAAACCGGTATATCAAAAACCACTCTGATGTCTTTGGCGGATAATAAAAGCAAGGGTGTTCAATTTGAAACAATTGATAAATTATGTAATTTTTTTGGTATAGATGTGAGCCAGTTTTTTGTATATTCTCCGTATTTAATAAAATATATTGATAAAGTTGATGGACAAGTTATGCGGATAACTTCAGGGGGAGAAGTAAATAATTTTTATTTTCGATATTTTGAAATTTCAAGCGATGAAGATTTAACGGATGACGATAAATTTGGAGATCCTCAAAAAGAATACGATTATTATATTTCTATAATGTTGGATACGCTTGGGGAATATGATAACTTTGATAAAATCTATAATAATTTAAATATTTGGTTTCAAAAAAATGTTACAGAAGAACTTTTTAAAAGAACAATAGATATTTTTAAAGAGGGCCACCAATCAAAAAAAGGTAAATATTTATGTGCTTTTAACATAGGTGTAAACAGAAAATGCGTATACAGAGAAAAAGAGATACAAGTTTAGCAAATATTAGCGCCACGCCTAAAAATGTAGGGTTTTGTTGGGTAGTAGCCATTTTGACGTCGATATAGGATTTTAGTTCAGGTTTTCTCAGGTTTTCGCCACAAGTGGAGAAAGTAGTATTTTGTAGTACTTCGGTTGTGGTTGGTGGCTAAAATTCCTACATTTTCCACCATTTTTACAGCATGAGCGATCTGAGCCAGTGCATCCCTAAGCATTCCAATTCTAGGGATGTTATAGATCCCATACATATACAATCGAATAGATACCAGTAATAAAGCCGTCCTATCGTGCATTACTTTAAGCCACCTAGCCCGTGCAATTAAAGATAAAGGACTGATAAACATGGCTAAAATTACAGAGTATCAAACGAGCAAAGGGAAGTTTTACCGCTTCCGTGTATATGCTGGGATCGATGAGATGACTGGCAAAAAGAAATATATCAAGCGTGCAGGTTTCAAGACTAAGGCAGCTGCTAAAAAAGAACTGGTCAAGTTAGAGTATGATGTTTCGAGTGGCAATTACTTCAAGCCATTAGATAGCAAACTTTTTAAAGATGTCTATTTGATGTGGTTAGATCAGTATAAAACAACGGTCAAAGAGTCGACACTTAATAAGGTGCTGTCACTTTTTAAAAATCAGATATTGCCACAAATGGGGCTGTATCGGGTGGATAAGCTAAACCTTGCTAACTGTCAAAAAGCGGTCAATGTTTGGGCTAGTAGTTCGCCTGCATCATTTAAGCAGTTGCTTGGGTATGCTTCTAATGTGATAGATTTTGCTAAAAGATTAGAGTTGACCGATCGCAACCCGTTTAAAGATGTCATCAGACCACGTCAAAAGATAATACGTAGTGAACGCAATTACTTTGAACCAATAGAATTAAAACGTTTCTTGACCATTGCGAAAAAAATGGGACTTAAAAACTATGCTGTGCTTAGAATGTTAGCTTATAGCGGTATGCGAATAGGGGAGCTTATAGCTCTGACGTGGGACGATGTCGATTTTGTAAATAGCACGATCAGCATCAGTAAAACAGTAGCTAGGGGGGGTGGTAATAAGGCTATTATACAATCTCCCAAAACTTCAGCTAGTAAACGCTTGTTGGTCATGGATAACGAAACGATGCAGATCTTGAGACGTTGGCAAGTCAAACAAGCTAGTTACTTGTTAAAGTGTGGGATCAATGCGATGTCTAGCAAACAACTGGTATTTAGTAATACTAAAAACGAATTTTTAGCACGCTGTACGGTCTATGCTTGGGTAAAAAAGATCTGTGCGATCGATACTAGTTTACCTAAGATCACCCCTCACGGCTTCAGACACACGCACGCTACTTTGTTATTATCTGCTGGTGCTAGCGTCAAAGAAGTTCAAACTCGTTTAGGTCATGAAAAAGTACAAACAACGCTTGATGTTTACACTCACTTGACTAAGCAAGATCAAAAGGCAACGATCAATAAACTTGTTAAATATCTGGGATAGAGACCCTAAAAGAGCCCCTTAAATTTTTTGTAAGCGTAAAAGTGCTTGTTATAGCAAGTTTTGCCGATTGATAGTATACTAGATTTGAATAGATAAATGAGGTGATTATATGAGTTGGGAAGAAACTTATACCATTTGGAACAAACAACCTGATCTAGCACCTGAAGTTCGGGAAGATCTTGATAAGATCGTAAATGATAAAGAAGCACTAGAAGATGCCTTCTATACACCAATGGAATTTGGGACAGCTGGGATGCGCGGCTTGATCGGTGCTGGGATCAATCGCATGAATATTTATACTGTGCGTCAAGCAACTGAAGGTTTGGCCCGTTTTATGGATACTTTGGATGAAGAGACAAAATTACGTGGTGTAGCGATCAGTTATGATTCACGTCACATGTCACAAGAATTTGCATTCGAAGCAGCACGTGTTTTAGGAGCACACAAAATTCCAAGCTTTGTCTTTGAAAGCTTGCGTCCAACACCAGAACTATCCTTTACCGTTCGACACCTACATGCTTATGCAGGGATCATGATCACAGCGAGCCATAATCCAAAACAATATAACGGTTATAAGATCTATGGTGAAGATGGTGCTCAAATGCCACCAAAAGAATCAGATATGATCACAAACTATATCCGTGAAGTTGATGATCTTTTTGCAGTCGAAGTTGCTGATAAAGATGCTTTGATCAATGACAAAACTTTGAAAGTCATCGGTTCAGAAGTTGATGAAGTTTACTTAGAAAATGCCAAAGAAGTAACGATCGATCGTGAGTTAGTTGCTGAAGAAGGTAAAACGATGAAGTTGGTCTTTACTCCACTTCACGGTACTGGTGGGATGTTAGGTGAAAAAGCTTTACGTCAAGCAGGTTTTGAAGACTTTACGATGGTCCCAGAACAAGCTATGCCAGACCCAGAGTTCTCAACAGTTGAGCATCCAAACCCTGAGTTTACAGAAGCTTTTGATCTAGCGATCAAATTAGGCAAGAGCCAAAAAGCTGATCTTTTAGTGGCTGTTGATCCTGATGCTGACCGTTTGGGAGCAGCTGTTCGGCAACCAGATGGTGAATATGAATTGTTGACGGGTAACCAGATCGCAGCTTTGATGTTGAATTATATTTTAACAGCACGTAAAAAAGCCGGTAACTTACCCGCAAATGCAGCTTTAGTAAAATCGATCGTTTCAAGTGAATTTGCTGCTAAAGTTGCTGCTGATTTTGGAGTCGAAGCGATCAATGTCTTGACTGGGTTCAAGTTCATCGCTGAACAGATCCAACATTTTGAAGAAACAAATGAACACAGCTTCATGTTAGGTTTTGAAGAAAGTTATGGTTATTTGATCCGCCCATTTGTACGCGATAAAGATGCGATCCAATCTTTAGTACTATTAGCTGAAGTAGCTGCTTTCTACAAGAAACAAGGTAAGAATTTATATGATGGCCTTCAAGAATTATTTGAAAAGTACGGCTATTTTGCTGAAAAGACGATCGCTTTGACCTTTGATGGGATCGAAGGTGCACAAGAGATCAAAGACTTGATGGCTAAGTTCCGTCAAGAATTGCCAACTGATTTTGCCGGTTATAAGGTTATCGCAGCTGAAGACTATCAAGCTTCCAGTCGTCAAGATGCAGAAGGTAACGTGACAGCGATCAACTTGCCTAAGTCAAATGTTTTGAAATACTTCCTTGAAGATGGAACTTGGATCGCAGTTCGTCCTTCAGGTACAGAACCAAAGATCAAATTTTACATTGGTACGCAAGGCGACTCCGAAGCTGATGCACAAGCTAAATGTGAAAAATTTGAAAAAGCGATCAATGATTTCATCAAGGGCTAAAGTTAGCTGTTAGTTGTAAAAGACACGGAAATCGCCGTGTCTTTTTTTGATTCTGCTGATGCGAAAATACGTTCGTTGTGGTATAATCTTGTAAGCAATAGTTTTTAATGAGGGGGTAATCATTTGATCGAGCGTCAAGCCGATAAAGAGTTCAAATTAGTTTCAAAATATCAACCAACTGGAGACCAACCACAAGCGATCGCTGAGCTTGTAACAGGGGTCAAAGCTGGTAAAAAAGAACAGATCTTATTGGGAGCCACTGGGACAGGGAAAACTTTTACGATCTCAAATGTGATCGCAAAAGCCAATAAGCCGACTTTGGTCTTAGCTCATAATAAGACTTTGGCAGGACAGCTTTATGGGGAGTTCAAAGAATTTTTCCCAGACAATGCTGTTGAATATTTTGTATCTTACTACGATTACTATCAACCTGAGGCTTATGTTCCTTCAAGTGATACTTATATCGAAAAGGATTCGAGCATCAACGATGAGATCGATAAATTACGGCACTCTGCGACTAGTTCGTTATTAGAGCGTAATGATGTGATCGTGGTGGCCTCAGTTTCATCGATCTTTGGTTTAGGTGATCCAAAAGAATATCGTGATCAAGCTCTTTCATTACGAGTTGGCCAAGAGATCGAACGGGACAAGTTGTTGAATCAATTGATCGATGTTCAATTTGAACGTAACGATATCGACTTTCAACGGGGGCGTTTTCGTGTTCGGGGTGATGTAGTCGAGATCTTCCCCGCTTCACGTGATGAACAAGCGCTTAGGGTCGAATTTTTTGGTGATGAGATCGATCGGATCCGAGAAGTTGATCCTTTGACTGGTGAGATCTTAGGTGAGCGCAATCACGTTGTCATCTTCCCAGCGACGCACTTTTTAACAAGTGGCGAACGCTTAGAAGGATCTATCAAGAGCATCGAGGCCGAATTAGCTCAAAGGTCAAAAGTCTTGCGTGCGGATGGCAAGCTATTAGAAGCCCAACGCTTAGAACAACGAACAACATACGACATTGAGATGTTGCGTGAAATGGGATATTGTTCGGGGATCGAAAATTATTCGCGGCATATGGATGGAAGAAAACCAGGGGAAGCACCATATACGCTGTTGGACTTCTTTCCAGATGATTTTTTGATCGTAGTCGATGAATCCCATGTTACGATGCCTCAAGTGCGTGGGATGTACAATGGTGACCGCTCACGTAAGCAGATGTTAGTCGATTACGGGTTCCGTCTTCCAAGTGCCTTGGATAATCGGCCATTAAAGTTAGCCGAATTTGAAGAACGAGTAAATCAGATCATTTATATGTCGGCGACCCCAGGTGTTTACGAACAAGAACGTACTGATACTGTCGTGCAA
The DNA here is from genome assembly GCF_948826705.1 of uncultured Ligilactobacillus sp. Taxonomy (NCBI): domain Bacteria; kingdom Bacillati; phylum Bacillota; class Bacilli; order Lactobacillales; family Lactobacillaceae; genus Ligilactobacillus; species uncultured Ligilactobacillus sp. Next base: position 11,786 of record NZ_CAQLEL010000037.1, on the reverse strand, counting down.
CAGATCATTCGACCAACCGGATTATTGGATCCAGAAGTTGAAGTTCGTCCGATCATGGGACAAATGGACGATCTAGTAGCTGAGATCGCCAAGAGGACCAAACGAGATGAGCGCGTCTTTGTAACGACTTTGACTAAGAAAATGGCAGAAGATCTGACTGATTATTTCAAAGAGATGAGTATTAAAGTCAAGTATCTGCATTCTGATATCAAGACACTTGAACGGACACAGATCGTGCGAGATCTTCGTTTAGGGAAATTTGATGTGCTCGTTGGGATCAATTTATTACGTGAAGGGATCGATGTACCAGAGGTCTCGTTAGTTGCGATCTTAGATGCCGATAAAGAAGGCTTTTTGCGCAATGAACGTTCTTTGATCCAAACGATCGGTCGTGCTGCGCGAAATGAAAAGGGGCATGTGATCATGTATGCTGATACAGTGACCGATTCGATGCAAGCAGCGATGGACGAAACAGCACGGCGGCGGGCGATCCAAATGCAATACAATGACGAACATGGGATCGTGCCAAAAACAGTTAAAAAAGAGATCCGTGATGTGATCACAATGACGACTAAGCCAAAAGAAAGCACTAAAGATTTAAATGATAAACTCGATTTTGATGAATTGAGCAAACAAGAACAACGAGAAATGATCGCACGTTTAGAGGAGCAAATGAAAACTGCCGCTAAAAACCTTGACTTTGAGGATGCAGCCGCTTTACGTGATACTGTGATGGAATTAAAAGCACAGCTTGATTAAATAGAAAGGATGAAAGTTGTGGGAAAAAATAAGATTACGATCCGTGGTGCCAGAGAGCATAATTTAAAAGATATCAATGTTGAGATCCCCAAAGAAAAACTTGTCGTGATCACGGGTCTCTCCGGTTCAGGTAAAAGTTCACTTGCTTTTGATACTTTATATGCTGAAGGTCAGCGCCGCTATGTTGAGAGTTTGTCGGCTTATGCTAGGCAATTTTTAGGTCAGATGGATAAACCTGATGTCGATTCGATCGATGGACTTTCACCAGCGATCTCGATCGATCAAAAGACAACTTCGAAGAATCCACGCTCAACTGTTGGGACTGTAACGGAGATCAATGACTACTTGCGTTTGTTGTGGGCACGAGTAGGTACGCCGATCTGTCCTAATGATGGCAGTGAGATCACGAGTCAATCGCCAGAGCAAATGGTCGATCGCGTCTTGCAGCTCCCCGAAAGGACTAAGCTCCAGATCTTGGCGCCGATCGTGATAGGTAAGAAAGGACAACATAAAAAAGTTTTAGAAAAGATCAAACGTGAAGGTTTTGTCCGAGTCATGATCGATGATAAATTGCATGATATTGCTGAAGATATCGAGCTAGATAAGAATCTCAAACATGATATCTTTGTGGTGGTCGATCGGATCGTTATTAAAGAAGGGATACGCTCACGGTTATTTGATTCATTTGAAGCAGCGTTACGCTTGGCTGAAGGTAGTGTATTTGTTGATGTGGTCGGCGACAAAATGTTACAGTTTTCGGAAAATTTTGCTTGTCCTTATTGTGGTTTTACGATCGGAGAACTTGAACCACGACTATTTTCTTTCAATGCGCCTTTTGGAGCTTGTCCAGATTGTGATGGATTAGGAATGAAGCTTGAAGTCGATATCGATCTAGTCGTGCCTGATCGAAAAAAGACACTTAACGAAGGGGCAATGGAACCGTGGAATCCGATCAGTTCCAAATATTATCCAACTTTATTAAAGCAAGCATGTGAAGCCTTCGGGATCGATATGGATACCCCGTTTGAAGATCTACCTCAAGAACAGCAAGATATCATTTTGTATGGTGCTAAGGATAAGACTTTCCATTTCCGGTATGAAAATGATTTTGGGGGGATACGTGATATTGACACGACCTTTGAAGGGGTCATTCCAAATATTGATCGGCGTTATCATGAGACAAATAGTGATTTTACCCGCGATGTGATGCGCAAATATATGACGAGTTTGCAATGTCAAACTTGTCATGGATATCGCTTGAATCGCAAAGCCCTAGCAGTTAAGATCGCCGGTAAGCATATCGGTGAAGTTTCTGATCTGCCGATCGCCGATGAATTGGCCTTTTTTGAGGGTTTGGAATTTAGTGAACAAGCAGCTCAGATCGCGCGCCCGATCTTAAAAGAGATCAAAGACCGATTGACATTTTTGGTGAATGTTGGGTTGGATTATCTGAATTTAAGTCGTTCAGCACGTACCCTTTCTGGGGGAGAAGCCCAACGGATCCGTTTAGCAACGCAGATCGGTTCTAACCTTTCAGGGGTCTTATATATTTTAGATGAACCTTCGATCGGGTTACATCAACGGGATAATGATCGTTTGATCGCTTCTTTACGTGCCATGTGTGAGTTGGGAAATACTTTAGTCGTAGTAGAACACGATGAAGACACGATGCGAGCCGCTGATTATTTGATCGATATCGGTCCAGGCGCTGGGATAGAAGGTGGTCAAGTCATGGCTGCGGGCACACCTAAGCAAGTTGCACGTTCGAAGAGATCATTGACTGGACAATATCTAGCTGGAAAAAAATATATTCCGATCCCAGCTACCAGACGTCAAGGTAATGGAAATTTTGTTGAGATCATTGGAGCAACAGAAAATAATCTTAAGGATATCGATGTGAAATTTCCGCTGGGTGAATTTATTGCGGTCACTGGTGTCTCGGGTTCTGGTAAGTCTACATTAGTTAATATGATCTTGAAACGAGCTTTAGCCCAAAAACTACACCATAATTCTGAAAAACCAGGTAAATTCAAGCAGATCAAAGGTACTGAACACCTTGAAAAAGTTATCAATATCGATCAAAGTCCGATCGGGCGTACTCCGCGGAGTAATCCTGCGACATATACGGGGGTCTTTGATGATATACGGGGGTTATTTGCCCAAACTAACCAAGCTAAGTTACGTGGTTATGGCAAAGGGCGCTTTAGTTTTAACGTTAAAGGTGGTCGCTGTGAAGCCTGCAAAGGGGATGGGATCATCAAGATCGAGATGAATTTCTTACCTGATGTGTATGTGCCATGTGAAGTTTGTCACGGAGCACGTTATAATTCTGAAACGCTAGAAGTTGAATATAAAGGCAAAAATATCGCTCAGATCTTAGAAATGAATGTCTTAGAAGCATTAGAATTCTTTAGTGCGATCCCTAAGATCAAGCGCAAATTGCAAACGATCGTCGATGTTGGGCTAGGTTATGTTTCATTAGGACAACCAGCAACGACTTTATCCGGTGGGGAAGCCCAACGGATGAAATTAGCTTCTGAATTGCATCGTAAATCAGCGGGTAAGACCTTTTATATTTTAGATGAACCGACTACTGGCTTGCATACCGATGATATCAAGCGTCTATTGAACGTCTTACAGCGACTAGTTGATAAGGGCAATACGGTATTAGTGATCGAGCACAATTTAGATGTTATCAAATCGGCTGACCATTTGATCGATCTAGGACCAGAAGGTGGCCAACGTGGCGGACAGATCGTTGGAGTCGGGACACCTGAAAAATTATGTCAGATCGAACAAAGTTACACTGGTAAATATTTAAAACCGCTCTTAGAAAATGGCCATTATGAACCACGGCAAGATTAAGACTTGCTTTTTAATGCCAAACTGTTAAAGTTAAAGTGTACAATTAATAATAGGGGTGTTGATAGAATGGCAGAAGTTGAAAGCTTTACATTAGATCATACCGCAGTCAAGGCACCTTATGTGCGTTTGATCACGGTAGAAGAAGGTCCAAGAGGTGATCAGATCTCAAACTTTGATCTTAGATTGGTCCAACCAAATGAAAACGCGATCCCAACAGCGGGCTTGCATACGATCGAGCATATGTTAGCGGGTTATTTACGTGACCATATGGATGGCGTGATCGATTGTTCTCCATTCGGTTGCCGGACGGGTTTTCATTTGATCATGTGGGGCGAGCATGATACGGTCGAAGTTGCTAAAGCCTTAAAAGCCTCCTTAAATGATATTTTGAATGCTTCTTGGGAAGATGTTCAAGGAACTGATATCAAGAGTTGTGGTAATTATCGTGATCACTCATTGTTCTCAGCCAAAGAATGGTGCCAAAAAATCTTGGATGAAGGTATCTCATCCGATCCATTTGAACGTAAAGTAGTAGAATAATAGACAACTTAGGGCTAGCTCAAGTTTGGGGCTAGCTCTTTTTTGGGACTAGGTTAGTAAGCTGTGCTAGATTGAAAAAAAATAAATTAAATTTTTCACATGTAGTGATAAAAGGCGAACTTTAGTGATACATTAATAAAAAATAACTTAAGTCGAGGTGAAAATGGTGAGCGGGAATTACAAGAGTGTTTTTGATATTATCGGACCTGTTATGGTAGGCCCTTCAAGTTCACATACTGCTGGAGCTGTAGCGATCGGTCAAGCGGCACATAAAATATTTGGTGAACTGATCGAACAGGTGATAGTCGACTACTACGAATCTTTTGCTAAAACACATCAAGGGCATGGAACTGACTATGCTGTGATCGCAGGTGTGTTAGGTATGCAAACGGATGATCTGCGCGTTCCAAAAGCGGTCGATATCGCACGGGCTCAAGGGATCGAGGTCGTTTTTAATGAACATGAAGGGAAAAGTCCGATCGGACATCCAAATACAGCGATCATTACGCTAAAAAATGCCGATAAAATGATCAAAGTTGGTGGTTGTTCGATCGGTGGCGGTACGATCGAGATCCGAGAATTGGAACTAGATGGCTGTCGTTTTGCACCTTTAGGACCTTTGCCGATCATGCTTTGTTGGACCGAGACGGATTTTACAGATCATATCAAAGAGAGTTTAAATCAAGATAATATCAAGATCAGACATGAGATGACTAATATTTTTGGACAAGGTAACTTGATCCATGAATTTGATCTTGACCGCTTACCACCGAAAAATATTTTAGAACAGATCAAGGCACAAAGTCGTAGTTTGGTCTGTCTATGATCGAGGAATTTATATGTATAACAGTGTAGCTGAAATAGTAGAAACGGCAATCAAACAAGATAAACCTATCTGGGAATTGATGTTAGAACAAGAGATGGCTTATTCACGCGCTAGTCGAGCTGAAGTTTGGGTCAAGATGCAACGTCAATTGGAAGTGATGTTAGCAGCAGCTAAACGCGGAACAAAAGGTGATGGTGTCCACTCCCCAACTGGACTAACTGGGGGTGAGGCGGCTAAGATGCGAAAGTATCGTGAATCAGGGCAAGGCTTGACGGATGAGACAGTCCTTTATGCGATCGAAAATTCACTGGCCACAAATGAAGTCAATGCGGCTATGGGGTTGATCTGTGCAACCCCAACAGCCGGTTCTTCTGGAACGATCCCAGGTGTATTGTTTGCATTGCAAAAAAAGCGGGGCTTGACGATCGACCAGATGGTAGCTTTTCTTTTTTGTGCCAGTGCATTTGGAATGGTGACAGCCAACAATGCGATGATCGCAGGCGCCACTGGTGGTTGCCAAGCCGAAGTCGGTAGTGCTTCAGGAATGGCTGCTGCTGCTGCAGTTGAGATCTGTGGTGGTAGTCCAACGCAAGCAGCTGAAGCCTTTGCAATGGCCTTGAGCAATTTGTTGGGACTAGTTTGTGATCCGGTCGCTGGTTTAGTTGAGATCCCCTGTGTTAAACGTAATGTTGTTGGTTCAGTCAATGCACTAGCTGCAGCAGACATGGCTTTGGCAGGTTTGGAAAATAAGATCCCTGCGGATGAAGTTATTTTAGCAATGAAACGGATCGGTAAGCGACTGCCAGCTCAATTACGTGAAACCGGGCTAGGGGGCTTGGCGGCGACACCAACAGGGGTCAAGATGAAATTGAAGATCTTTGGACAAGAACTAGATCTAGATTAAAAGCAGTTCAGATGAGCTGCTTTTTTAATAGGGTAAGATCGCTGTTTAATGAATGGTACACCCGGATGTGTTATAATTAGTCGATGGATTTTAATTGGGGGCGTTAATAATGGCAGAAGCAATACAATTAGTCGTAGTGACCGGAATGAGTGGTGCCGGAAAGACCGTTGCGATGCAAAGCTTTGAAGATCTTGGATATTTTTGTGTGGACAATATGCCACCAGCTTTATTAGGAAAATTCTGGGAGTTAGTCAAGGAATCCGGCAAGATCAGTAAGGTCGCTTTAGTGATCGATCTGCGTTCGCGGGCTTTTTACGATGAGATCTTTGGGATGCTACAAGAGTTAGATGATGGCAACGATAATTTACGGCCGAAGATCTTGTTTTTAGATGCATCAGATGAAGAATTAGTAGCCCGTTATAAGGAGACAAGAAGAGCGCATCCTTTAGCAATGGATGGGCGTGTTTTAGATGGTATCCAGCATGAACGTGAATTGTTATCCGAGATCAAATCTAAAGCCCAATTAGTGATCGATACTAGCAAGATCTCACCGCGTCAGTTACGTGAAGAGCTCTTTTTGAACTTTGAAAGCGATCAAAGTACGGCATTTCATGTTAATGTAATGTCGTTTGGGTTTAAATATGGCGTCCCGATCGATGCTGACATCGTGATGGATGTTCGTTTCTTACCAAATCCGTATTATATTAAAGACTTACGTGAAAAAACGGGTAATGATCAGGCGGTCTATGATTATGTCATGAACTCTAAGATGACTGAAGAATTTTATCAACAATTTATCAAGATGTTGCGTTTTGTAATGCCTGGCTATCAAAAAGAAGGTAAGTCAAGTGTTACGATCGCGATCGGATGTACTGGTGGTCAACATCGTTCAGTGGCACTGGCTAATCGTATTGGAGAAGCTTTACAAGAGAAGTATCCGGTGAACATCACCCACCGTGATATGGAGAAACGAAAGGAGACTGTGAATCGTTCATGATGAAGTCAAGAGTAAATCGGCATCGTCCGAAGATCGTGGTGATCGGTGGGGGCACGGGGTTACCCGTTATTTTAAATGGCCTGCGCCAACATAATGTCGATATCACTGCTGTCGTAACGGTTGCTGATGATGGCGGTTCCTCGGGGATCATTCGGGACTATATCAATGTCGTTCCCCCAGGTGATATCCGTAATGTGTTAGTAGCATTATCAGATATGCCAGAGATCTACAAACAGATATTTCAATACCGTTTTAAGTCCAACGATCAATTTTTTTCAGGTCATGCGATCGGTAATTTAGTGATCGCTGCTTTGTCTGAGATGGATGACCGTGGGATCTTTGATGCGGTCCAAGAACTTTCTGAATTGATGAAGATCCAGGGGCACGTTTATCCTGCATCTGATATACCTTTGACGTTAAATGCTCGTTTTGCTGATGGAACGACTTTGGCGGGGGAATCAAATATTTCAGCGGCCGGAAAAACGATCGAAAAAGTTTGGGTGACCTCGATCGACGATGAAAGACCTGAAGCTAAAGAAGAAGTCGTTCAAGCGATCATGGAAGCTGATCAGATCGTTTTAGGACCGGGTAGTTTATTTACCAGTATTTTGCCTAACCTGATGATCGATAATGTTGGGCGGGCTGTTTGTGAAACTAAAGCTGAAGTCGTTTATATCTGCAATATTATGACTCAAAAGGGCGAGACTGAACGCTTTACTGATGCTGAACATGTTCGGGTCTTGAATCGGCATTTAGGGCAACGATTTATTGATACTGTGCTGTTCAATACTGAACCAGTACCAAAAGATTACATGGATCGTCAAAAATACGATGAATATTTATATCAAGTGGCTTATGACTTTAACGGTTTGAGAGAACAAGGGTGTCGTGTGATCTCAGACAACTTTTTAAAATTACGCGACCGTGGTGTTTTTCATGATGGAGAACAGGTCGTTAAAGAATTGATGCGACTGCTCGGACGCCCTAAGTCATGGTATGCCAATGAATTGAATTAGAGGGGTGGCTAAATGTCATACGCCAGTGACGTAAAAAAAGAATTGACGACACTTGAGGTGCATTTCGGCAATGCAAAGGCGGAATTGATGGCTTTGATCCGGATGAATGGTTCGCTTAGTATCGTCGATCATCAATTTGTTTTGAGCGTTCAAACTGAAAATCCTGCGATCGCTCGGCGCATCTATGTTTTATTAAAACAGTTCTACGATGTTGAAAGTGAATTGCTGGTACGCCGCAAGATGAAGCTAAAGAAGAATAACTTATATATCGTGCGCTTAAAAACTGGAAGTGACTATGTTTTAAAAGATCTAGATATTTTAGATGGTTTCCAGATCAAAGAAACAGTACCGTTAGCATTTCTAGATGATGATGCAAAAGTAAGATCTTACTTACGAGGAGCTTTTTTAGCAACTGGGTCGGTCAATAATCCAGAAACGAGTCGGTATCATTTAGAGATCTACTCGTTGTATGAAGATCATAATGAAACGATCTGTAAGATGATCAATCGTTATGGTTTAAATGCTCGGACAACTGAGCGGCGAAGTGGTTATATCACCTATCTGAAAGAGGCGGAAAAGATCGCCGATTTTCTATCTTTGATCGGAGCTACAGCTTCAATGTTGAAGTTTGAAGATATCCGGATCGTTCGTGATATGCGAAATTCAGTTAACCGCATCGTCAATTGTGAGAATGCAAACATGAACAAGGTTGCTGACGCAGCCAAACGGCAGATCGAAAACATCGAATATTTAGATCAGCGGGTCGGTCTGGAGAGTTTACCGCAAAAGTTACAAGAAGTAGCTCAAGCGCGGATCGCTCATCCAGAAGTCAGTTTAAAAGAACTAGGTGAATTAGTTGCTGGAGGACCGATCTCAAAATCAGGGATCAATCATCGCTTGCGTAAATTAAATGAGTATGCACAGCAATTGCGTGCAAAAGAAAATGAGAATATTCCAAATGGATAAAGTCGACAATTTAGCTTTTTGCTGAATTGTCGGCTTTGTTTGTGTATTAAGATAAGTTTTTGATGAGTTGATTGTAATTTTTGGGTTGACTTTATAATTATATTTGGGTAGATTAACATTATCAAATCGATCAAAAAGGTCAAAGGGGGAATCATTCATGAATGTGAAGAAAATAACGGGACGTGAATTTACCTTAAACGTATTGAACGGCATCAGCATGGGAGTGGTAGTCTCACTGATCCCAGGAGCTTTACTGGGACAATTGATGCAAGCTTTAGCAAAGATCTGGCCTACATTTGCGCATGCTGTCTTGGATATTACTACATTTAATATGAGTTTACTACCAGCGATGGCAGGCTTTAGTGTCGGCTATCTTTTTAAGATGAATATGGTCCAGATGAGTTCGATCGCTGGGGCGGCGATGGTCGGTTCTGGCGTGATCGTGAAGACACAGCAAGGTTTTGGTTTAGCTGGGACTGGTGATGTGATCAATGTTGGGATAACGATCGTTTTTTCTGTCCTCTTAGCTCAGGTGATCGGTAATAAGTTCAAAAGCTACACGATCTTATTGTTACCGATCATTGTGATCATCATCGGTGGTAGTTTAGGTTTGTTGGTCTTGCCATATGTTAAGGCGGTGACTGGTTTTATCGGAGCTGGGATCAAAACATTTACGCTCTTACAACCTATTTTGATGGGGAGCTTAATGGGGATCTCATTTGCAGTGCTGATCTGTTCGCCGATCAGTTCGGTTGGGATCGCAGCTGCGATCGAGATCACGGGGATAGCTTCAGGATCTGCTAATTTAGGTATTACCGCCGGAGCATTTACTTTGGCGATCATGGGAAGTTCAGTCAATAGCTTGGGAACTGTGATCGCACACTTCTTTGGTACACCTAAGATCCAAATGGGCAATATGCTGGAAAAGCCTATTCTTTATCTACCGGTGGTCATCAGTTCGGCGCTCATGGGTGGGTTAGGTGCAGTGTTCAATATTCAAGGAACACCGATGAGTGCCGGCTTTGGCTTTAGTGGCTTGGTCGGACCGCTGACAGCATATGGTTTTATGGTGCCAGGTTGGTTGAGTATTTTAAGTTTGAGTTGTTTGTTTGTGGTGCTACCTGTCCTCTTAGGTTATCTAATGAAATACATTTTTATTGATAAGAAAAAGCTCATTTCTGCGACAGATCTATTATTGAAAACAGATTAAAAAATAAGAGTGTAAGACATACGGCATTGACCGCACATCTTACACTCTTATTTTTTAGTACTTATTTTTTCTTTTTATTTTTCATGATCCCATCGATCAAACCGTAATCAACTGCTTGTTGTGCAGTCATGAAGTTATCCCGCTCAGTGTCACGATCGATCGTTTCGATATCTTGTCCAGAATGTTCGGCTAAGATCTCGTTGATCAATTTGCGTGTCTTCAAGATGTGTTCAGCTGCGATCTGGATCTCAGTTGATTGACCTTGTGCCCCGCCTAGTGGTTGGTGGATCATGATCTCTGAGTTAGGTAATGCAAAGCGCTTGCCCTTAGCACCAGCTGTAGCTAAAACAGAAGCCATTGATGCTGCCATTCCCATAACGATCGTTTGCACGTCTGCATTAACAAAATTCATAGTATCGTAAATTGCTAATCCAGCTGATACGGAACCACCAGGAGAGTTGATATACATATAGATATCTTTTTCAGGATCTTGGGCATCTAAGAAAAGTAATTGAGCGATGATCGCATTTGCCATATCATCGTTAACTTCACCTGAGACCATGATGATCCGGTCTTTTAAGAGACGAGAATAGATATCATAGGCACGTTCTCCCTGAGATGATTGTTCAATAACTGTAGGAACTAAATTCATAGTGGGAACCTCCGCAATATTAATAAATTTGAAGTCAGTGACTGACTGTGTATTGCTATTGTAACCTATTGGTCAAAAATGGTCAAATCAAATAAACTGGTGTTTGCTAAAAATATCTGTTATTATTTTAGTACGAAATCGTACTAAATCGGAGAGGTGAAAATGGAAAACGAATTAAAACGTTATACTGCAGATTGGATCGCATTTAACCACGTTTACGATCAGTTGATCACCAAAAATCGGCTCACGTCATCATTGCTTTACGTATTTATAGTGTTTGAAACCCATGATTTTAAACTGCCACTGACGTGTTTGATAGAAGAAACTGGTCTTCCTAAACAGACGGTCACTTCGATAGTTAACAAATTGAGTCGGGAAGAAAAGATCATAACATTTCCTGACTCGATCGATAAACGCAGTAAGATCTTATATTTAAATGAAGCTGGACAAGAGCAAGCGAGGATGGTTTTAGCGGAATTTCGAACTAAAGAATTAAAAGCTGCGCAAGCTTTAGGAATAGAGAAGTTGCGATCATTAAATGATCTAAATGAAGAGATGTTAGCAAATTTGAAAGGACAGGTAGGGGATAAATGAGTTATGTATATTTAGCAACAGCGATCATCGGTGAATTTTTAGGAACGACGTTTTTAAAGATGTCGGATGGTTTTACGAAACTATCATTTTCGACTCTATCATTAGTTGCATATGGTCTATGCTTTTTCTTCTTGGCTAGATCGTTAGATAATCTAGATCTAAGTTTGGCTTATGCTGTTTGGTCAGGCGTTGGGATCATTTTAGCGACAGCAATCAGTGTTTTTTATTTCAAGGAAAGCATTAATTTGCTGACCTTATTAGGGATCGCCTTGATCTTAGTCGGGGTAGTTATCGTTAATTTATTTGGGGCAAGTCATTAAGTTGATGTCTTTCAACGGATATGGCTGACCAGCATAACACTTCCTACAGAAATGTTGGGAGTGTTTTTTTACAAAAAAATAACACCTCATTACAAAAATGAGATGCTATCACCATAGTTTTTAATGCATCACCTGGG
>NZ_CAQLEL010000036.1:0-8404 GCF_948826705.1 uncultured Ligilactobacillus sp. | reverse complement strand
TGGGGCACTTCTGCGGCGCGAAGGAATGCGGCGTTGCCTGCGCTGCCGTTTTGTGGGGGTACGGGAGCCGTGAGGAATTTACACAGTACGGCGCGGATTTTATTGTAAAAGATTTGGACGGACTTTGGGATATCATTGTAACCGTTTAGCCGTGGAGGAAGCGAGATGATTCAATACATAAAGTTGAGAGAACATAGTAATTTAGTAAAACAGGCGGCGGAATGGTTTCATTTGAAATGGAATATTCCGCTGAATGCATATCTGGACAGTATGGAAGACTGTCTTAGCGGAAACGGCGCGGTTCCGCAATGGTATCTTGCCATGGATTCGGACAAGATAGCCGGAGGACTGGGTGTGATTGTTACTTTAGCCATTGTCTTGATCTCCTTCGCTTATTTTGGTAAGTGGTCCACGTTGGGGGACTTCTTGGCTGTCTTGATAGTTTCATGGTGCTAGCCCCTATTTGTATTAGGTTTACGGATTTCAAATTCTAAAAGCCTGTATTTTAAATACAACCTTGCTTATTTGCTGTATCTGCTATAAATTGCATCGCTGACACTAATATCAAGCCTGTATTTGTCGTTTAATGTCATCAGCTTGGCCACTTCCTGTGCGATCTCGTCACGTTCTGCCACTTGTTGGGGTGTCATGTCGTCTTTTTTGATCGCTTTGGGATAACCATATTTCATAGCGATAGCCTTGTTAGCGATCTGACTAGCCTTGATATAGTGCTTTGGTGCTGGTTTTTCCACGCCGGTCTTAATGATGTCCATGGCTTCACGTTGCTTCTGTTTGTCCAGCATTCTAAAAGCTTCGTATGCTTCTAGCCCGACGCTTTGGCGTAACTCTTTGACCGTGGTATATAGCCAGTCTTTGAATTCTTGTGCTTGTGGCTTTTTGCTACCTGTAACAGCTTCATAGATACCTAGCTCGGTCAATGTGATGTACTCCCGTGTATCTGACCGACCGCCGTTTTGGCGGTTGGTTGATGATGTCTGACCGACGTTTTGTAGGTCGGGTAGTTTTACTTTGGTACTAGATACATATTTCTTACTGATACGCTTAACCATCTTATTTGCGTCTGAGTAGTCTAATGCGTTTGCTACGTCCATAGCGATAGCGTGCCACTCATCTTTTACAGACACGAAACGGATCGCAAACCCGTTCCAGTTCTCTAGCTTTGTCTTTTCCATGATCCTAGCTCCTTTCTATTTGGTAGGTGTCTCATAGATAAAAAAATCACCGGGTGAAATTTCCAAAGCATCACAAATCTTTTTTAATGTATCGAACTTGATACCTGTTGACTCGTCATAATAAATAGCAGTCAATGTAGATCTTGCAATCCCTGTTTTGCGTGATAGCTCTGAGATATTTTCTTTCCGACTTCCTAGAATGGTTGAAAGTTTATTCTTCATTATTTATCAACTCTTTTCGTTAAGTTTTCAAATTGTAGTTAATACACTTCAATTTGATGTCTTAATAATAAAATACATTATTCGTTAATGCAACAAAAAATATTATTTAATTTACAAATTGCAGTGCATGAGCTACAATATGGACTAAGGAGAGTGATTGAAATGATAAGATATAACTTGAATCAATTACTAGCAGAGAGAAATTTAAAAGCTAATAAGGTGTATGTAGATACTGGTATTTCACGCTCTACGTTATCTAAAGTGATAAATAATCAAAGTAATATGATCCAACTTGAGACCATAGATAAACTATGTCAATATTTAAATGTCACGCCGGGGGAGTTTTTATCATACATTCCAGTAGATGTTAAAGTTACAACGGTTGTTAATGACTTGCATCTTATGGATGATGGGGGGACTAATATCGGTCCGGATCATTACAAGTTAGATTTAGATATTTTTATAAAGTTTAAATATATCGACAAGCAAGCTTCAAAAGATTTTGAATATCATATAAGCAATATTTTTAATTATGAAAATAATATGTTTTCTAAAATAAATATAGATGTTGATTATGAAAATGATGGATACACTAAGAAAGAGACGTTTGGTGTAGAAATTAATTTTGATGAACATTTAAAAAATGAAATCTTGGAAGCGACTAACGGTGATTATGCTTTTTCAGTTGATATTAAAAATCTGATAATCAATTCAATAACGAATGAAATCGCTAAAACGGGATATAATTTAGCTGTTTGGGTATGTAATTATTTTGCATTTTAATAACCCAAGTCAATGACAATATCCACAACCAAAGCAAACATTGACACTACGCCTAAAAATGTTGGGTTTTGTTGGGTAGTAGCCATTTTGGCGTCAATATAGGCTTTTAGTTCAGGTTTTCTCAGGTTTTCGCCACTTATGTCGAAAGTAGTATTTTGTAGTACTTCGGTTGTGGTTGGTAGTTAAAATTCCACCATTTTTACAGCATGAGCGATCTGAGCCAGTGCATCCCTGAGCATTCCACTTCTAGGGATGTCATAGATCCAATACATATACAACCGAATAGATACCAGTGATAAAGCCGTCCTATCGTGCATTACTTTAAGCCACCTAGCCCGTGCAATAAAGATAAAGGACTGATAAACATGGCTAAAATTACAGAGTATCAAACGAGCAAAGGAAAGTTTTACCGCTTCCGTGTATATGCTGGGATCGATGAGATGACTGGCAAAAAGAAATATATCAAGCGTGCAGGTTTCAAGACTAAGGCAGAGGCTAAAAAAGAGTTACACAAGTTAGAATATGAGTTAGATATTGGCAAGACTCAGATAAAAGCGACCGAGTCAATAACGTATAAAGAGGCTTATAAGCTATGGTTTGAACAACATAGCCTTTCAGTCAAAGAGTCGACTATCTACAATATCAAGAACAAGTTCAAACTGCAGATCTTACCACTCATAGGATCATATAAGGTCGATAAGCTAACACTTGCGATCTGTCAGCATGCTGTAAATAAGTGGTATCAGCAACATGAGACGTCTTATAAATATATTTTGGCGTACGCTTCGACGGTGGTCGATTATGCTAAACGTCTAGGACTAGCGTATAATAACCCTTTTAAGGATGTCACCCGTCCAAAGGTGAGAGCTAAGCATAAGCCACGCAACTATTTAGAACCCGACGAGCTAAAAAGATTTTTAGCGATCGCAAAAGAAAAAGACTTGATGCAGTACACTTTGTTTAGATTGCTAGCATATACAGGCATTAGACGTGGTGAGATCTTAGCCTTGACTTGGGATGATGTCGATTTTAAGAGTGGGACCGTGAGCATTAGTAAAACAATGACCCGGGGCGCTAAAAGTGTTGTCATCTTAGATCCTAAAACGATCAATAGCGATCGTGTTCTTGATCTGGATACTGAGACGCTAAAAGTTTTAAAGCGTTGGCAGATAGCACAAGCAAGTTACTTGTTAGCTGTGGGGATCAACGCTTATAACACGGAACGCTATATTTTTACTAGATCAGACAACAAGAACCCGTTAGCTTTGAGTGTCCCGGGGTACTGGTTACGTAATTTGTTAGCAAAAGATCCAACGTTACCAAGGATCACAGTACACGGCTTTAGACACACGCACGCTACTTTGTTGCTGTCTGCTGGTGCAAGCCCTAAGGAAGTGCAATATAGGCTAGGTCATGCTAAGATAACGACAACGCTTGATATCTATGTACACTTAACTAAGCAAGATCAAAAAGAAACGATCAAAAAACTGGTGCATTATTTAGGATAAAAAAGGGAGACCCTAAGAGAGACCCTCTAAGCTTCAAGACTTCAAAAAAGCCGTTATATATAAGGTCTTGGGGGTCACTGGTCTTTTTTGCTATAATGAATAATGCATTAATAAAGTGAGGAGAATCATTTTGATAATTGGACTAACACAAATGCTAAAAGATGATTTTGGCATTGATTTTAAAAATACCGCTTTACTTGACGAAGCTTTTACCCATGCTTCTTATGTAAACGAACATCCACGTGAAAAACTAAAATATTATGAAAGGATCGAATTTTTAGGTGATGCTGTGATGCAACTTTGCGTCTCAGAATACCTATTTAAACGCTATCCTACTTTACCAGAAGGAAAACTCTCACGTTTGCGTGCAGCTATGGTCTGTGAAGATAGTTTCAGCAAATTTGCTAAGGAATGTCATTTTGATGAATATATCCGCTTAGGTAAAGGTGAAGAAAAAGCCAACGCGCGTGATCGGGCTTCATTGCTTTGTGATATTTTTGAGGCTTTTATCGGGGCGTTATACCTTGATCAAGGTAAAGCAGTCGTTGTCAGTTTTATCAGTCGGGTCGTCTTTCCTAAGCTTGATCTAGGTTGGTTTGATCACTACTTAGATCATAAAACTGAACTCCAAGAATTATTGCAACAACACGGGGACTGCAAGATCACTTATGTTAAAGTTGCTGAAAATGGTCCTGATAATGAAAAAGAATATACCATGGCAGTTTATGCTGATGGGCAAAAAATCGGTGAAGGAAAAGGAATGTCAAAGAAAGCGGCTGAACAACAAGCGGCTTTCCAGGCATTAAAAGCACTCCAAAAAAAATAGTTTATTGAAGGGAAGAATTTCAGCATGAAGTTAAAGTCGTTGACTCTAAACGGATTTAAATCCTTTGCTGACAAGACTAAGATCGAATTTCAAGATGGTATGACTGGAATCGTTGGGCCAAATGGGAGTGGTAAAAGTAACATTATCGAAGCACTGCGTTGGGCTTTAGGGGAACAATCTGCTAAGAGCTTACGTGGGGGGAAAATGCCAGATGTTATTTTTGCAGGTTCTCAGACAAGGGCCCCGTTAAATCATGCCGAAGTTGAGTTAGAATTTGATAATTCAGACCACTTTTTAGATCTAAATGCTGATCAAGTTGTGATCTCGCGCAAGATCTATCGGAATGGTGACAGTGATTTTTTGATCAACAATGCCAAAGTCCGTTTGCGTGACATTGTAGAATTATTTATGGATACTGGCTTGGGGCGGGAATCATTTTCGATCATCTCACAGGGCAAAGTTGAAGCTATCTTTAACAGTAAACCTCAAGATCGGCGCGTCTTGATCGAAGAAGTCGCCGGTGTGGTCAAGTACAAAAAAGAAAAACAAAAGGCGCAACAAGAGTTAGCCGAAACTACGGATCACTTAGATCGGGTAGCGGATATTATTACCGAATTACGGCAACAAAGAGAGCCTTTAAAAGAACAAGCAAGTATTGCTAAAGACTATGTTGCTCAAAAAGAAGAATTTGATCATTATGAAAAAAGTCGGCTAGTCTTAGAGATCGAGCAACGTGCTAAAACTAAAGCACAGATCGAAACAAAACTTTCCGAGATCGAAAAATTGCTGGCGACCCATACGAAACATGCTGAGCTCCAAGAGAAAAAATCGCAACAATTAGCAGATAAGCAAGCAAAATTAGAAGCAAAATTAGATGAAGATCAAAGAGAATTCAACCTTTTGACAGGACAACGTGAGAAGTTGATCGGGCGTCAGGATATCTCAAAGCATGATGATGATCTCTTTAATGAACGTCTCGCCGAGTTCAATGAAAATATCAAGCGCGATGAAAGTACAGTTGCAAAACTACAAGCACAAGTTGATGAGCTGACAACACAGCAAGCCAAAGTAGCTACCTTGCAAAATAAATATACTAAGCAGATCCAAGATATCCAGACAGCATTAGTCGATGATCCTGAGACACTGGCTGATCAGATCGAAAAGTTGCGTCAAGATCTGATCGATCTAATGCAGGCACAAGTTTCGGCTAAAAATGAATTAGCCTACTTAGAACAGGAAAATCAGCGTAACTCAGAGCAAAAACAAGCTGATAAAAAGCGGATCGCAAATGCTAAAGCACAGTTGGCCACTCTCAAAGAAAAACAGGCAAGCGCAAGTAAGCAAGCGACTGAAGCTAAGGTAGCTTATGCTAAGCTTCAAGCGAAGGTGATCGAACTTCAAGCACAACAAACGACCGCTCAACGCTTGCGCGAAGATCAACAAAGACGCTGGCTCAAGGCAAGTGAGATTTTGCAAAAGGCACGCGCACAACATGAATCATTGCAAAATATTGCTGCTAATTATGCCGGATATTATCATGGCGTCAAAGCGATCTTACAAGCTGATCTGACAGGTGTAGTAGGTTCGGTAGCCCAACGACTTAAGGCCCCGGCCAAAGTGGCTAAAGCGATCGATGTAGCATTAGGTGCACAATTACAAAATGTGATCGTGACCGATGAAAGAAGCGCTAAAGTGGCGATCAACTATTTGACGAAGCAAAAAGCTGGTCGGGCGACATTCTTGCCCCGTACGACTGTCAAACCACGCTTTCTAGCACAAGGTCACTTACAGACGGTCCAACAACAAGCAGGTGTTATTGGTCTTGCTAAAGATCTGGTCAAATATGATCCTTTGGATAAACCTGTTGTCGAACATTTATTAGGGGCGATCGTGATCGCGCAAGATCTAGATGCTGCTACTAAGCTTGCTGTAAAGCTCAATTATAGTATCAAGATCGTAACTTTAGCGGGTGAAGTTATCAATGCTGGAGGTTCGATGACTGGGGGACAAGATAGAAATCAACGAACTGGCCTTTTAGAACAACAGCAACAAGTTGAAAAATTGGCGGCTGATATTACTGTGATGGAACAAAAACTATCGCAGATCGAATTTGAAGGTGGTCAGACTAAGGAAAAAGTTGAACAACTAGTCCAAGAGCTTGAGGCAATGAAGCCAAGCGAGCAACAAGCATTAGAAGAACAACAACAAGCGCTCAAGAATTTAGAACGCTGTGAGCTTGAAGTAGAACATCAAGCTGATCAAGTCGAACAGCTAGAAGTAATAGCTAGCATGAGTGAGGCCGATCAAAGTCAGTATGAAAGTAGACATCAGGCCTTGGTAGAACATCAAACAACTTTAACAAAAGATATCGAAGCCAAGCAAAGCGAGATCAAATTGCGAGTAGCTTTACAAAAAGATACCAGTGCGACTCAAGCAAAACAGCAAGAGACTTTAAATGAACTCAAGCAAAAAGAAGCGATCGCCAAAGAAAGAGCACAGTTGCTACAAGTTCAAGTCAAAGAAAGTCAAGTGCAATTGGAGCAGACCAATGCACGGATCACTAAAGCGCAAGCCAAGATCGCTGAGATCAAAGAAAATCAAAAGCAAAATCAGGTACGCGACACTGATATCAAAGCTAAACGTCAAGATGTCGAACAGCGTTATGAAGAGCTTGAGCAAGCGATCACAGCTCAAAAACAAAAACGTCAAGATCTAGTAGTGCGCCTTAAAAATGCACAACAAGAATTGAAACGGGCAAATGAATTGCGTCAGGCTAGCTTGGATGAAAAGAGCGATATCAAGGCACAACTGGGGAGTTGCAAAGCAGATCTAGCACGTGATCTAGATGAATTAGCTCAAAACTATGGCTTGAGTTATGAAATGGCTAAACAAGAAAACCAAGCAACAGATCTAGAATTTGTCAAAAATAAAGTCCATCTTTTGAAATTGGGGATCGAAGAGTTAGGTGAAGTCAATTTAGGGGCGATCAGTGAATTTGAACGGATCAATACGCGTTATGAATTCTTAACGCAACAACAAGCCGACCTTTTAGAGGCAAAAGCGCAATTAGTCCAAAGTATGGATGAAATGGACACTGAAGCCAAAAGTCGTTTTAAACAAGCCTTTGATGAAGTGGCGACCGCCTTTTCTGAGATCTTTCCGCAAGTTTTTGAAGGGGGCAAGGCGATGCTTAGCTTGACTGATCCAGCCGATCTGTTGACTACAGGTGTCGAGATCATGGCTCAGCCACCAGGTAAAAAGTTCCAGCATTTAAATCTACTTTCAGGTGGGGAACGTGCCTTGACGGCGATCGTATTATTGTTTGCGATCTTAAAGGTCCGCCCAGTACCTTTTGTAGTCTTGGATGAGGCTGAAGCTGCCTTGGATGATGCTAATGTTATCCGTTACTCGCGTTATCTCCAACGGTTTAATGCACAAACGCAATTTATCGTGATCACCCATCGCAAAGGGACGATGATGAACGCTGATGTCTTATATGGTGTTACGATGCAAGAATCAGGGGTCTCAAAGATGGTCTCGGTATCGTTGGATGAATTAGCATAGTGCTTTGGAAAATGCAAATGAATTTGATAAAATAAAACAAAATAAGAAATGAGGGATGGGCATGGGCCTTTTTGATCGATTAAGACGTGCTTTTTCGGGTGAACCTGAAGAAGAGCCAAAAAAAGAAGACGAAATTGTTTCTACCTCAGAAGAAAACTCAGAACCTGAGGAAACTGCGACAAATGAAATAACTGCTACACCAGAAGATGAGCTGCCTGAAGTAGCTGAAGCAAAAACGGATGAAAAAGAGACTGAATCAGTCGCTAAAGAATCTGAAGTTATTGAAGAAGTAGTTCAAACACCAGAAG
>NZ_CAQLEL010000035.1:0-1603 GCF_948826705.1 uncultured Ligilactobacillus sp. | reverse complement strand
TCATTGATGTCCCATTAAAATCGGAAAGAGTACTTTGAAATTGTTGAAATTTAGTTTGTTGGAAAAGATTTTGGTGCGAACGGACTTGATTAGTATATTACGGTTCTTCAATCTGACGAACCATGTACAATGTCAAATACGTTTTCTCCCAACTAGTGACCTTTATGAACCGAAGCAAGTTCAACCGAATCGTTGAAAAGTATAATGGCAACCGATATGTGAAACATTTCACATGCTGGAACCAACTTTTGGCAATGATGTATGGTCAGTTATGCAACCGGTCAAGTCTGAGGGATCTCATCACCATTCTTGATGCACATAGTTCCAAGTGGTACCATCTGGGATTGGGTCGTAGTGTATCCAAGACCAATCTTGCGTATGCAAATCAGAATCGGGATTATCGAATCTTCGAGGAGTTTGCATATTATATGGTATCAGAAGCCCGGGATAAACGAAAAACGAAAATCTTTGAACTACAGGGAAACGTTTATGCGTTCGACTCAACTACGATAGATTTATGTTTGGCTGTATTCTGGTGGGCTAAGTTCCGCAAGAAGAAGGGAGGGGTAAAAATCCATACTCTGTATGATGTGGAAACTCAGATTCCGACATTCTTCCATATAACGACTGCTTCAGTGCATGACTCAAAGGCAATGGACGTAATCCCGTATGAGCAAGGTTCGTATTACATCTTCGATAGAGCATATAATGACTTTAGACGTCTGTTTAAGATACATACGATAGAAGCTTTTTTCGTTGTCAGAGCCAAAAAGAATCTCCAATACAAAATGGTAAAATGGAAGCGAAGACTTCCTCATAATGTGTTGTCGGATGCTACTGTTGAACTGACTGGATTTTACCCTAAGAAACATTATCCCGAACATCTCCGTCTAGTCAGATATTGGGATGACGAACAGAACCGGGAGTTTATGTTTCTTACCAATGACCTCAAATTGTCGGCACTACAGGTCGCAAATCTTTATAAGAACAGATGGCAAGTTGAACTGTTTTTCAAATGGCTCAAACAACATCTAAAGATAAAGAAGTTTTGGGGCACATCTGAAAATGCGGTGCGTATCCAAATCTATTGTGCAATCTGTGCTTACTGCCTTGTCGCGATAGTACAGCATGATATGAAGCTTGAACGATCAACATACGAAGTCCTCCAAATCATAGGAGCCTCATTGACCGACACCTCTCATTTGGTCGATCTCTTCGACAAAACTAAATCTCAAAATTTCAATGTTCTCTACGACCCAAGTGGACCAAATTTATTTAATTTTTAACTAGCTCCCATTTTTATGGGTTTTTATGGGACACTAGTGTTGATTAATATAATGTTAGGATGGCCGCTGGCAGTCATTCCCATGCAAAATTACAATAAATTTACGGAACGTCAAACAAATCCATCCAAATATCGGATAAGCCCCTTTAAAAGAGGGCATAAAAAAGCCGAAGCCTGAGACGCAATCTGCATCTCAGGCTTCGGTCGTTTAGAAGGGGCGGTTATCTACTTTCCCACTTTCGCAGTATCATCGACGTGGTGAGGTTTAACTTCTCTGTTCGGAATGGGAAGAGGTGGAGCCCTCACGCTATGGCCACC
>NZ_CAQLEL010000034.1:0-3184 GCF_948826705.1 uncultured Ligilactobacillus sp. | reverse complement strand
GTGGTTGACTGCGATACGGTATAATGAGTCACCTGCTTTGACCGTGTAACTCCCATTGCCACTTGCTTGAGTCTGATTTGAATTTTGAGATGCATTTGTGTTTGTGCTTGGCTGACTCGAAGCTGCTTGACCTGAGACTTTGAGGACTTGGCCTGCAAAAATCAGATCACTACTCAAGTTATTCAAACTCTTCAACTCTTGCAAGCTCATATTGTGATTTTTAGCGATACGGTATAACGAGTCGCCCGCTTTGACCGTGTAACTCCCATTGCCACTTGTTTGAGTTTGGCCTACATTATTATTGTTTGTTGTCGTTTGATCTGTATCAACTGACGAGCCGCCAACATCATAAGCTGTTAAATTATAGGCTTGGATCACTCGGATCAATTTATCCGCATAATCTGGTGCTGTCGCGTATGTTCCATATACACCATAACGCAGATTTTGCGCTGCAATCGCATAATTAGCCGAATTAGCTCGCGTAGATTTAGGAAAACGGGTTGTGATCACATTTGCATAGCCATTCAAAGATTCCGCATAGCTTGAATAACGTTGGAATTTATCATAGATCGTATGGTAAGAACCATTATAAAATTCCTGTGTTGGTAATTCAATATATGCTCCCGAACCCGACCACTTGACCCCAAAAAGATTGTATGCTGAGGTCGCTAGATAACTACCACCCCATCCACTTTCAAGGGCAGCTTGCGCGATCATCAAAGATGCATATAGTCCGCGTTGTTGTGCGACTTGTTGTGCAGGACCAGCGATATTATTCAAAAACGTTTGCACATTTCCTGGGTAAGCTCGTGAGACACTGACTGTTGGTGTAGTGTCTGAACTAGGTACCGCCTGACTAGCTGGAGCAACTTGACTTTGTTCTTGGGTAGGAGATGCAGATCGATCTTGCGTCTGAGTTTGCGCTGGTTGCGCCGCAACTTGACTTTGTTCATTTATATTATTGGAATTTGCACTAGTATTTTCATTATTGTTATTAGATGATGTATTTTGATCGATCTGAACCGTATCAGCTTGCGCCTTAGATTTACTCAAAACTAAACCAGCTGTTCCCATCAAAACAGTCGTTCCAATATATGTCGTAGCTTTTTTGACAGATTTTATAT
The DNA here is from genome assembly GCF_948826705.1 of uncultured Ligilactobacillus sp. NCBI lineage: Bacteria > Bacillati > Bacillota > Bacilli > Lactobacillales > Lactobacillaceae > Ligilactobacillus > uncultured Ligilactobacillus sp. The sequence goes on along the minus strand of NZ_CAQLEL010000034.1, from coordinate 2,060 downwards.
TTTCAGATAACAGCTGTTGTTTTTTATTCTCAAGGCGTTCTTTTCTACTCTTCAAAATTCGACCCTCCTAATATTTAAAAAATTATAATAATTGCTTAATTTAAGATCTTACTTCGATTATATCCTCTATCGCTGATTCATGCTAGCTTTTTCACTCCAATAATATAAATAAGACCACCCAGTTATTGAGTGGTCTTATTTGCGAGTCGTTAAAAAGAGCACTAGTTCGTATCGACTAGCGTCCAAAAACAGTTCTATTTTTTAATCCAAATTCAATTCTGCCTTCAATTCAGCAACCTTATCTGTCTTCTCCCAAGGCAACTCAACATCAGTCCGTCCAAAATGACCATAAGCGGCAGTTTGCTTATAGATCGGGCGACGAAGATCGAGCATTTCAATGATCCCCGCTGGGCGCAGATCAAAAATCTTACGGATAGCTGCCACCAGTGCTTGATTGCTTACTTTTGAGCTTCCAAATGTATCGACCGCGATCGATACTGGTTGCGCGACCCCAATAGCATATGCGATCTGAACCTCAACTTGAGATGCGATCCCAGCAGCCACGATATTTTTAGCAATATAACGTGCAGCATAGCTAGCTGAACGGTCTACTTTAGTAGCATCTTTACCAGAGAAGGCACCACCACCATGATGAGCAAAACCACCATAAGTGTCAACGATGATCTTTCGTCCGGTCAGACCTGCATCACCTTGTGGACCACCGATAACGAAACGTCCAGTCGGATTGATGAAGTATTTTGTTTTCTCATCAAGTAACTCAGCTGGGATCTCTGTCTGGATAACTTTTTCTAAAATATCTTGTCTAATTTGTTCCAACCCAATTTCAGCCGCATGTTGCGTCGATAAAACGACTGTATCAACACGTAATGGTTTGCCATCATCAGCATATTCAACGGTAACTTGTGCCTTAGCATCAGGTCCTAAATAAGCAAGATCACCTGACTTACGCACTTGGGCGATCCTGCGCATCAAACGATGGCTCAAAGCGATCGGTAATGGCATCAATTCAGGTGTTTCATCGATCGCATACCCAAACATCAAGCCTTGATCACCCGCACCGATCTGATCGAGCGGATCTACTTGACCTTCTTTTGTTTCCAATGAGTTATCAACGCCTAAAGCGATATCAGCCGATTGTTCATCGATCGCCGTCAAAACGGCACAATTATCGCCGTCAAAACCGTATTTGCCATTAGTATAGCCGATCTCCTTGATCGTATTGCGTACTACTTTTTGAATGTCGACATACTTATTAGTCGAAATTTCACCGACAACAACTACTAAACCTGTGGTAACAGTTGTTTCTGCTGCTACACGCGCATTGGGATCTTTTTCCAACAACGCATCTAAGATCGCATCACTGATTTGATCTGCAATTTTATCTGGATGTCCTTCTGAGACTGATTCTGATGTAAATAAATGTCTTTCTGACACTTTGAATTCCCCCATTTCAATTTTGTGGTTACAAGGCATCTTCACTAGATAGTGAATCCTATCGGGAATGAGTGAGTTGTAACGTTCTTATTCTAACACAAGATTTCACTTATTCAAGGTAAAAGACTTAAATATTTGCAAAACCTTTTTTAGATATAAAAAAAGACTAGGTAACGTTACCTAGTCCTAAGAAATACCGGTGATCGGGGTCGAACCGATACGTCCTCAACGGACACTGGATTTTGAGTCCAGCGCGTCTGCCAATTCCGCCACACCGGCATTAAGGGCGATAGATGGGAATCGAACCCACGAGTGCCGGAGCCACAATCCGGTGCGTTAACCACTTCGCCACTATCGCCATAGCCAATATACTATATGATACTATATCTAACTTCATTTGTAAACAAAGTTAGGTTGATTTCATAAAAAAAGCTACCATAACGGCAGCCAAATATAAAGTCACAACGGTCCTAACCGGATTTGAACCGGTGATCTCCTGCGTGACAGGCAGGCGTGATAACCCCTACACCATAGGACCATATTGCGGGAGCAGGATTTGAACCTACGACCTTCGGGTTATGAGCCCGACGAGCTACCAGACTGCT
>NZ_CAQLEL010000033.1:0-28195 GCF_948826705.1 uncultured Ligilactobacillus sp. | reverse complement strand
ATGCCAGCTTCATTATTGATCTTAGTATTATGTGTGGGCATCAGTTATGTTGGTAATGTTGTACGGCGGGCTTTTGATGCTCGCCAGCGTCTAGGATAAGGAGTGGTCAAGTATGGGGAAAAAGCAACTATTTGTTCAAACATTAGCGTTATTGACTGTGCTAGCAGGAACTTTAGCTGTTCCAACGAGCAATGTTTTAGCCAAAGAAGTTTCATTAAAGCAGACATACGTCAATCACAAAAAAACTCTCAAAGGTGGGACTTTGAAGGTCGGTTACCCCTCTGATACTAGTTTTAAAGGGATCTTTATTTCTGAATTAGCGACTGATGGTCAAACAGATACTCTTTCGCAACCGGGTTGGCCTGGGATCTTTAAACAAGATAGAAACGGTAAGATAGTTCCTGGTGGTTTGGTGGATGTTTCATTTGATCGTAAAAATAAGACAGCTTTACTTACGGTCAGTGATAAAGCACGCTGGTCAGATGGGCATCCGTTGACATCTCGTGATCTAGCATTTGTTTACGAGATCGTCGCTAATAAAAACAGTACTTCAATATATTATGATGAAGACACTGAAACGATCGAAGGTATGAAAGAGTATCACGAAGGAAAGACTGACCAGATCACAGGTCTACAGCTAAAAGACGATAAACATCTCTTGATCCACTATACTGATATGACACCAGCAATGGAATATGCTGGCACAGGTTATTTGTGGAGCGATGCTCAACCGTATCATTATTTAAAAGATATCCCATTTGATAAGTTGGCTCAAAGTGATCAAGTGCGTAAGCACCCACTATCATACGGACCATATCAGATCAAAAAGATCGTTCAAGGTGAGTCGATCGAATGGGTCCCTAATAAATACTATGGAGGCAAAAAGGCAAAGTTAGCTAAATTAGTCGAAGAGATAGTACCAAATGCTCAAGTGGTCGAAACGATGCGTGCCCATAAATACGATGTCATCTTGCATGAATCAAACTCGACTTATGATAAAACTAAGAATCTTGGTAGTTATGTGGCGTTAGGAAGTTTGAATTATGGCTTTAGATATATGGGATTTCGGGTCGGAACAGTGGATGCCAATGGAACTAATGTTTTGGATAAAAAGTTAGTTACTAATGACCGAAGTTTACGTTTGGCATTAGCCTATGCAATGAATACTAAAGAGATCGTTAAAAAATATGGGCATGGCTTAGAAAGATGGGCTAATTCGATGGTCTCACCGGCATATGGGGACTATCACGCCAAAAATGTCAAACCATATTATCAGGACCTAAAAAAAGCCAACAAGTTACTCGATGATGCTGGCTTCAAGCGTGGAAAAGGTGGTTACCGCACTAAACCTAATGGTAAACCTTTGACGCTTAGAGTACTCACTTACGAGGCGGGGAAAGTGAATACTGCGATCATTGCTAACTACATGCAACTCTGGAAAAAACTCGGAGTGAGAACTAAGCTTGTCTCGGGTCGTCCTATGGAGTTCAACGCTTATTCAGAGCTACTCGAAGGAAATTCCGATAAGTTTGATATCTGGTTTGGGAGTTGGACTTTGAGTTCAGAGCCATCTGTTGCAGCAACAGCCGCATATAGTCCGCTGTCTTCTTTTAATCATGGGCATTTTGCAACTAAAGAAAACACTGAACTTCTACACTCGCTTAATTCACAAAGAGCATTCAACTCTAAGTATCGGATCGCCCAGATGCATAAATGGCAAGCTTACATGCACAAAGAAGCTTACGTTGTTCCTCTTGCTTACACTTATAACCTGACTGCTGTTGGAAAAAATGTCAAAGGGATGTCGGTCGATCCAAGTAAGAATTTGAGTCTTTGGGACGATGTTTGTTTAACAAAATAATGAGGGGGGGATAAAAAGTGAAGACTAAGAGATTTTTATGCCGTGTTGCAACCATGACCGTGGCTGGAATGTTATGTGTACAGGCACTACAACCTTTAACAGCACAAGCAGTTAAATTCCCAGAAGAATATGTAAATCACAAAAAAACGTTGAAAAATGCAACTTTACATGTAGGGTATATGTCAGATGAAGCTTTTAAAGGAGTATTTAATGCATTTTTTGAAACAGATTCTAAAACGCAACAGTTATCAACACCAGGTGAGACGAATCTGTTTAAAAACAATGCTAACGGAAAGTATGTCAAAGGTGGTTTTGCAGATGTCAAATTTGATAAAAATAAGCAAACTGCCCTGATAACGGTCAGTCCAAAAGCAAGATGGTCAGATGGGGAACCGGTGACTTCACGTGACGTAGCATTTAATTATGAGATGGTAGCTAACAAAGATAGTACCTCACCGTATTATACAGATGATTTGGAAAATATCGTTGGGATGAAAGAATATCATGAAGGAAAAGTGGATAAGATCTCAGGCTTGGAAGAAAAAGATAGCAAGCATTTACTGATCCATTTTAGAAAGATGACTCCTTCGATCGAATATATCGGTTCAGGTTATCTTTACGATAGCGCTCAACCATATCATTACCTAAAGGATGTACCTTTTGATCAAATGGCACAAAGTGATAAGGTACGTAAACATCCGCTATTTTTTGGGCCTTATAAGATCAAGAAGGTCGTTGAAGGTGAATCGATCGAATGGGTCCCAAATAAGTATTACGGTGGTCCTAAGCCTAAATTGGCTAAGATCGTAATGGAGATCGTACCTAGTGTTCAGGCAGTAGCTATGATGAGAACCCAAAAATATGATATTTTAATGAATTCTTCGGTCAACGTTTACAGAAGACTGAAAAAAGACAAAAACGTTGTCACATTGGGCTCGCTAGGAACAGATATAACTTATCTTGGATTTAAGATGGGACGGACTGATAAAAATGGAGCAAGTGTAATAGATAAATCATTTCCAATGAGCAACCGCGCTTTGCGTCAAGCAGTTGCGTATGCAATGAATGTTCGATCTGTGATCGATAGATTTGGGCATGGGGGGGTCAAGTGGGCTAATACAATGATCTCGCCAGCTTATGGCAGTTATCACGATAAAAATGTTAAAAACTTTGATCATAATATGAAAAAAGCTAATGAATTACTAGATGAGGCTGGATTTAAGCGAGGTAAAGATGGCTATCGAACATTGCCTAACGGTAAGAAACTGGTCCTAAGATTTCTAGCATCTAATGATGGGAAAGGAGGTGAGACTGTTCGATCAAATTATATGCAATTGTGGAAAAAGATCGGTTTAAATGTCAAATTATATGAAGGACGTGCACTTGACTATAATGATTTCTTAGAAGACCTATCAAGCAAAGATGACTTTGATCTTTGGACCGATAGTTGGAACTTACCACCAGAACCAACTGGCTTACCAAACCTTGCTTATACTGCAAGATCGAAATTCAACTATGGTCACTTTGTATCTAAGGAAAATAGTGAATTGATAGCTTCGCTAAATTCAGCACGTGCATATAATGAAAAGTATCGGATCGATCAAATGCATAAATGGCAACAATATGTAAGAAAAGAAGCATATGTTGTCCCGATCGCTTATACCTACAATCTAGAGACGATCAGTAAACGGGTCAAAGGGATGACGATCAGCAGTAATGATAAACGTTATAATGCTTGGGATAATGTGATGTTAACTAAGTAAGATGGAAATATTTCATGTTTCACGTGGAACAAATTATGCTAGAATTTGTGTAAAACGATTGGAATGAGAAACATGAAAATAATTATTTCTCCAGCAAAAAAGATGCAAGAAGCAACAGATGATTTTGAAGTTAGAAGTCGACCTCAGTATTTAGCTAAGACTGGTCAGCTATTTGACTGGTTGCAGAAATTGTCATATCCGCAGTTAAAAGCGATCTGGCAGTGTAGTGATAAATTGGCACAGCTGAATTATCAGCGCCTGCAAACGACTAAACTCGATCAAAATTTGACACCAGCTCTCTTCTCTTATGTAGGGCTTCAATATAGTTCAATGGCACCAGATCTATTAGAGAGGCCTGCCTTAGAATATTTAGCCCAAAATCTGCGGATCCTTTCTGGGTTGTATGGGATCTTAGCGCCATTTGACGGGATCATTCAATATCGATTAGAGATGGGAGCAAAGATCCAATGGACAGAATATCATGATCTGTACCACTTTTGGGGAGCTGATCTTTATACTGCACTCTATCAAGATGATGAGCCGGTGATCAACTTGGCGTCAAAAGAATATGCAAAAGCCGTTGAGCGTTATTTAACGCCAGCTGATGTATTTATAACGATCGAATTTAAAGAGTTTGATCAAAAACGGCAAAAATATGTTCAAAAAGCGACACATGCTAAGCAAGCACGGGGACAATTTGTGCGCTATTTAGCACAAAAGCAAGTGAGAACGTTAGAACAGCTCAAAGCTTTTAATGAACTGGGGTATCATTTTGCTAAAACTATATCGACAGAAAAAAAGTATGTCTTTTTAAAGGAATAGGTCTCAGCACCTAGTAAAAATAGTAAAGGGGAAAGATTGAGATGAATAAAAAATGGGTCGTAAAAAGTATCTTAGCACTAGCGACGACCGTTATGGTCTCGGGAACAGTTGGTAATAGTGTTTATGCTGCTAAATTACCACTAGAATATAATAATCATAAAAAACGAGTTAAAGGGGGAACTTTACATGTTGGTTATTCGTCAAGCGCCGTTTTTAAAGGAGTATTTTCTGATGTATTGAGTGTTGACGGTCCGACTGCTGATGTTTCACAATTTGGTGACTATAATCTATTTGATGTAAAGGATGATTATACATTTGCTAAAACAGGGTTAGCTACAGTTGATTTTGATTATGATAATAAAACAGCAACTGTTCACATAAAAAAACATGTGGGTTGGTCAGATGGACATCCCGTAGAAGCTAAGGATATGGAATATACTTATGAAGTAGTAGCAAATAAGGATATCAGTTACGGTAGCTACGATCAGATAAAAGATATCGTTGGGGTCGAAGAATATCATGAAGGGAAAGCTGACAAGATCTCAGGCTTAGAAGTCAAAGATGAAAGAACTCTGGTCTTACATTTTAAGGAAATGAGACCAGAAATGAAGTTCTTGGGTTCAGGATATATCATTGGTAAAGTGATGCCTTATCACTACTTAAAAGATATTCCGTTTGATAAATTGACCTCAAGTGAACAATTAACTAAAAAACCTATTTTTTATGGACCATTTAAGATCAAAAATATGGTCAAAGGTGAGTCTATCGAATGGGTCCCAAATAAGTATTATGGGGGCAAAAAGCCTAGTGTTTCTAAAATCGATATCGAAATGGTCTCACCCGGACATGCATCAGCAGCAATGCGGGCTAATAAGTATGATGTCTTATTGAATCAAACCCCAGAGATCTATAGTAAAGTACGAAAGTTATCTCAATATGAGGTCTTAGGGGAAAAAGAAAAGTATTATTCGTATGTTGGTTTTAAAGTTGGTCATTTCAAAAATGGTGTCAATGTGATGAATAGAAAGACACCAGTCCAAGACCGTGCTTTACGTCAAGCGATGGGCTATGCGCTCAATATGGAACAGATGGCAAAGAAATTTGGTTATGGTCTAAATTATCGTGCTAACACGATCGTACCAGATGCTTTTGGTAAGTATAATGATCATAATGCCAAGGGCTATCCATTGGATCTGAAAAAAGCTAATAAATTATTAGATAAAGCTGGTTATCGTATGCAAAAAGATGGCTATCGGACTTTACCAAATGGTAAAAAATTCACTTTGAAGTTATTAGCTCCAATGAGTTCAAGTAGTTCTGAGAATCGGACTGCGATCGATACTTACTTACAACAGTGGAAAAAGATCGGTGTCAAAGTTGAATTAAAAGATGATCGTCTTCAAGAATTCAACTCCTACATCGAACAGTTGACAAATGATGGTAATGGCTATGATGTTTGGCTCAGCGGTTGGAGCGTAACTAGCGCACCAATATCGAGTGTAGCTATGACGTATTCACAAAATAATCCTTATAACTTAGGACACTTTGTAACTAAGGAAAATACTGAATTGCTCAGTTCTTTGAGTTCAAAAGAAGCGTTCAATAGTAAATATCAACTTAAACAGTTTTATAAGTGGCAAGAATATATGAATAAGGAAGCTTATATCGTCCCAAGACAATTTCGCTATAATACCTACACTTTCTCCAAGAAATTGACCAATGTTTCTTTAAACGCTAAGAATGGTTACCACTTGTGGGAAAATGTTGCCTTCACTAAGTAAGGAAGTTAATACGAAAGCAGACTAAAATTGGTAGTATGAAGGTAAGCGACGAGAAAAGACCTAAGAGAAGCTTTTTATTTTTAAATGGTAGTGTGTCTTATGTTGCTTACGGTATTACAAGCTATTACGAGGGGAAAGATTGTAATGAAGAAAAATTGGGGCGTGAGAAGTTTTTTGGCGCTAGCAACAGCAGTAATGGTCCAAGGAACAGTTAGTACGAATGTTTATGCTACTAAACTACCATTAGAATATAATAACCATAAAAAACAGGTCAAAGGAGGTACTCTGCATGTTGGGCTTGCTTCTGGTGGGGTCTTTAAAGGAGTGTTTGCGCCACCATTGCGTGTTGACATCCCTACTGCAGAAGTTGCTCAATTTGGTGAGCGTAGTTTGTTTAAAGTAAATAATGACTACACATATGCTAAAGGTGGTTTAGCTGATGTGACTTTTGATCAAGATCAAAAAACAGCAACTGTCAAGATCAAAAAAAGCGCACGTTGGTCAGACGGTCATCCCGTAGAAGCTAAGGATATGGAATATACTTATAAAGTGGTGGCCGATCCAGCAACTAATTCTGGTGATTATGATGACAAAATGCGCGATATCGTGGGAATGGAGGAGTATCACGATGGTAAGGCAAATGATATTTCAGGTGTAGAGATCAAAGATGAAAAGACATGTGTCGTTCACTTTAAAGAGATGAAGCCTGATATGAAATTTCCAAGTTCAGGATATGTTCTTGGAGTTGTGATGCCGTATCATTACTTAAAGGATGTGCCATTTGATCAATTGGCTTCCAGTGATAAGATCCAAAAAACACCATTGTTTTATGGACCATTTAAGATCAAGAATATGGTCAAAGGTGAGTCCATCGAATGGGTCCCCAATAAATACTATGGGGGTAAAAAGCCTAATTTATCCAAGATCACTATTGAAGTAGTCGACCCAGGACATGCAGCGGCTGCGATGAAATCTAACAAGTATGATGTTTTACTAGAGCAAAGCCCAGCAGTCTACAATAAAGTGAAGAATTTACCACAGTATGTTGTTTTAGGCGAAAAAGAGAAGTACTACTCATATGTTGGCTTTAAAGTCGGGCATTTTAAAAACGGCGTTAATGTAATGGATCGTAAGACACCAGTCCAAGATCGAGCATTACGACAAGCGATGGGCTATGCACTCAATATGGATCAAATTTCAAAGAAGTTTGGTTATGGTCTAAAATATCGTGCTAACACGATCGTACCAGATGCTTTTGGAAAATACAGTGACCACAAGTTAAAGGGATATCCATTAGACTTAAAGAAGGCAAATAAACTATTAGATAAAGCTGGTTACCGCATGCAAAAGAATGGATATCGGACTTTACCTAATGGGAAAAAATTCACCTTGAAACTATTAGCATCGATGAGTTCAGATAGTGCTGGGAGTCGAAATGTGATCGAGATGTATCTTCAACAATGGAAAAAGATCGGAGTCAAAGTTGAATTAAAAGATAACCGTCTTCAAGAATTTAATTCTTATATCGAACAGTTGACTAATGATGGTAAAGGATATGATATCTATCTAAGTAACTGGAGCGTGACAAGTGCACCAACTTCAAGTATCGCTGAGACGTATCTACCAAATAATCCATATAATCTAAGTCACTTTGTTACTAAGGAAAATACCGAATTGATCAAATCTTTGAGTTCAAAAGAGGCTTTTAACACTGATTATCAGATCAAGCAGTTCTATAAATGGCAAGCATATATGAACCGAGAAGCTTATATCATACCGAGACAATTTGAATATGATACTTATACTTTCTCTAAGAAATTGACGAATGTTTCTTTAAATAATAAAAATGGCTACCATTTATGGGAAAATATTGCTTTTACTAAATAAAGAAAAAGGAAAGCGCAGATGTCGCTTTCCTTTTTTAGTGCCAAAATAAAAAGAATATGGGTGGGATAAGTAAGCTTGGCAACAGATCGACAATGCTGATCTTAGTTAGTTTGAGGATATTTAAGCCTGAAGCAAAGATCAATAGCCCACCCACGATCGAGATCTCTGTCATCAATGAAGTTGAGAGCACATTGTGTAAGCTAAGTGCTAATAAATACAGGCTACCTTGCCAAAAAAAGAGAACTGCTCCACAAAGTGCGATCGAAAACCCATAGGCTGAAGCCAAGATCACAGAAGTAATGCCATCTAGTAAGCCATTGGTGATCAGATATGTGTAATCATGATCTAGAGCTGCTTCAAACGGGCCTAAGATCGAAAGTGAACCAATACAAAAGAGCAAGATCCCTGTTGTTAAGCCATTGCTCGTCTTAGCTGAACCAAAACGTTTGACTAGATCATTGAATTTATCTTCTAAGTGTAAAAGCTGTCCTATTACACTGCCTAAAGTCAGACTGATAATAAACAAAACTGGATAGGTACTTTTTTGTAAATTAGTACTAGCGCTGTTTAGTCCAAGTAAAATAACACATATTCCAAGGGCTTGCATCAGAGTATGATGATAAGCAGGTTTGAGTTTTTCTTTAAAGAACGCACCTAAAGCACTACCTAAGAAGATCATACTAGTATTAAAGAGTGTTCCCCACATTTTTTCACCTCATAAAAAAGATCAAGCATGCTAGAGCTTGCTTGATCTTTACTATAACAGAGATTTAATGGAATTGCATACCACCATCAACGATCAAAGTTTGACCGGTGACATAGTCGGAATCTGGCCCAGCTAAAAATGAAACAGCAGCTGCTACATCTTCTGGTTCGGAGAGTTTTTCTAAGGCAATATCCTTAGCAAAGGTCTGCATGCCCCATTCATCATCTTTGCCAGCATTTTGGCCGACACGATGAGCGATATCGTACATCATTGGGGTTTTTACGATCCCAGGGGCAAAAGCAGTTACCGTGATCCCTTCTTTAGCAAGGTCACGTGCAGCTACTTGAGTGATCCCTCGAACGGCAAATTTGGTTCCACTATATAATAAGAGATTAGGGTTACCTACGACACCAGCTTGAGATGTGGCATTGATGATCTTACCAACGATCTCTTTACCAACGCGTTTTTTCTTTCTAAATTGTTCAACTGCAGCTTGGATCCCCCAAATAACACCGGCAACGTTGATGTGGTAAACTTGATCAAATTGTTCAGGTGTGATCGTTTCGATCGGAGTGGTCGGACCGACCCCAGCGTTATTAACGATCACATCAAACCCGCCAAATGCATTGTATGTTTTTTGCACGGCTTGGAAGACACTATCCTTATCAGCAACGTCAACTTCGATCGCAACGGCGCTTTTACCAGCAGTCGTTAGATCAAAGGCTGTTTGTTTAGCTGCTTCTAAATTGCGATCGGCAACGGCCACAGCAAAGCCATCATCAGCTAAACGGCGGGCGATCGCTTGCCCAATTCCTTGGGCGCCCCCAGTGATCAGTGCTACTTTTGTCATAAAAAAACCCCCTCATAAATAAAAATCAACTTTAACTTCTAACTAAGTATACCATTTTTTATCAATTAAGAAAACGGTTACACTGGCAAGAAACTTGAAATATACCAAAAAAAAGCTATAGTTAAGTAATTAAGACTGACATTTCAGGAGGGCGAATTGATGCAGATAGAATTTGATGAAAAGATGCTTGTGGCCCAAGACCTTTCAGCGATCGGTAATCTCTCATTGGCAGTTGCGATCCCGATCTTACAAGTGCAAAAGATCCCGATAGCTATCTTGCCTACGAGCTTATTATCGACCCAAAGTGAAGGCTTTGGAACACCAGCAGTCAGTGATTGCTACTCCTTTGTCAAAGAGACTTTTGCGCATTGGCAGGCACAAAATGTCAACATCACGGCAGCGTTAGTCGGTTATATCGATAATTTAGATACAGGAAAAGCACTATACCAATATTTAAAGCAGGCTAGGTTAGATCTAGTTGTGATCGATCCAGTTTTTGCTGATGAGGGGAAATTTTACCCTAATTTAGATGAACGGCATTTGGCTTTGCAAAAAAAGTTGTTGCAAGTAGCTGATTTTGCGACCCCCAATTTGACTGAAGCGAAATTTTTAACAAGCCAAACAAAAAATGCTCCAGATTTAGCTAAATTAGCACACGATGTTGAACGGCTTTTACGTCCAGGAGGCAGGGCCGTCATCACCGGCGTCGAGTTGGACGGACAAAAGGGATGTATTTGGCTTAATGATGGGCAATTAAAAACATATGTCTTACCTAAAGTAAAGGGGCACTTCTATGGTAGTGGTGATGTTTTTGCGGCTCTCTTAGCTTCATTTTTACGGCAAAGAGTTCCGTTTGAACAGGCGATAAAGCAAGCTACGAGTTTGACACAACATGCTTTGCTCCAGACTGCTAAACAAAATGTTGACCGGAGTTATGGGATCTATCTGGGCGAATTATTGCCACAATTAGCAAAGGGGATAGCACATGAAGACTAGACAAATCGTGACGTTAGCTTTGATAACGGCCTTAAATGTAGCTGTGGCACGCATATTTTTGATCCCAGTAGCATTTACGCATGGAAATATCAATTTATGTGATGCTGGGATCGTTTTTGCCGGGATCATCTTTGGAGTGCGCAGTGGTGCTTTAGTCGGGGGCTTGAGTGGCTTTTTACTCGATCTATTCAGCGGTTATCCGCAGTATCTGCTCTTTTCATTGGTGATCCATGGAACGCAAGGAGCACTCATCGGAACAGCCCAGAATAAGTCCTTAAAAGAGCAAATTCTGGTTTGCGGAGGAGCGATCGTAGTTTTAGTTGGGGGATATTTTATCGCTGATAGTTTATTGTACGGTTGGAGTGCCGGGATCTTAGGCATAGCGACTAATCTATTACAAGGTACAGTTGGGACGGGACTGGGGTTAGTCTTTGCCCAAAGATCACCTAAGATAAGAGCGTGAAAGTGGTAATTTGTTCGGTTTTTCTGATATGATGAAAGAAAAATGGAGGGATTTTAATGCATGAATTAAGTGGGTGGCTACTGTTGATTTTTGCATCAATAGCAGCTAGTATTTTAGCGCAGTTTTTTCCAAAGATCTCGGAAAATTATGTTAGTATGGCCGTTGGCGCGATAATTGCTAGTATCCCCTTTTTCAACGATATGATCCCCGAGTTTGAGCCTGAAGTCTTTATGATCACGATCATTGCACCATTGCTATTCTTTGAAGGGCAGGCGATGAATCTCAATCGTGTGGGGCATAAACTCAAAACTATCTTAGGGATCGTAGTTATTTTAGTAGTTATAAGTACGATAGTAACGGGTTTTACACTCTCATATATCACGGGGATAGGCTTGTCGCTAGCATTAGTGATGGCAGCGATCAGTACCCCAACTGATGCAACAGCGACTGAATCTGTTTCTGAAGGGCTACAGCTTCCTAAGAGCGAAAAAAATATGCTAAAAATGGAAGCCTTATTCAATGATGCTTCTGGGATCATCTTATTGAATGCGACTGTGCTGTTCTTATTGCGAGGAGAGATCGATTATGGATCAACGATCATAAATTTCTTATTTGCAGCGATCGGTGGCGCATTGTTTGGTGCTATTGTTGCTTTTGTTGCGATCTTCTTTCGCCAAGCATTGATACGTTTGCCTTTTGACAATGCAGTTAATGCCCAGATCATGTTAGCCGTAGCATTGCCATTTATCATTTATGTTTTAGCTGAAGAGATCCATGTATCAGGGATCATTGCAGTTGTATGTGCTGGGTTATTGCATAACAGTGAAGCACAGCGGAGTCGTTTCAGTGATATGCAGCAATTTTATTTGGGAAATAATATTTTTTCCTTAGTTCAAGAGTTATTGAATAATGCAGTCTTTTTGATCTTAGGCTTAAACTTTGTTCGGATCGTTATGGACGAAGATGTGACCTTTTCATCGTGGATCTGGATCACAGCAGGGATCGTCTTGTACGTCATGAATTTACTTGTTCGGTATCTTTACGTTTTACTGATCATGAAACGTGGTCACCGTAGCGCCTTGATCTTTTCGTTAGGTGGTGTTCATGGGGCTGTTACTTTAGCGCTTGTCTTTATGGCAGCAAGTTTTGGGCTAAGTTCAAATCAATTCAACCTTGTCATCATGTCTGAATCAGTAATGATCATTTTGAGTATGTTAGTTCCAAGTATCGTTTTTTGGTTTATTTTGCCAAAAGAAGAGCATGATACAGGCGAAAAGAAAAAGTATCGCCAAGAGATGATCAATCGAGCGATCAGCGAAGTTGAACAGATGTATCTTCCAGAAAAGGTCAAGCAAAGTGTGATCTATGATCTGCGTGACCAAAATTCAGAGACCAGCTTGCGTCAATTTTGGCAACAGTGGTTTTACGTTTCACGTCGTCCAGCTTTCAACAAGGTCGAACGTTCCTTAGAGCAACAAGCTTTGTTATGGTCATTTTATATTGAACGTGAATATTTGGCAGAATTACTGGAAGCAGGTGAAGTTGATCCGACCGACCTGTATGACTTGTATAACGAGGTCGCATTAGCTGAAGCCATGGTCTTAGATCCAAAGAGTTCTTTCCACTAAAATAAGTGAGCCAATGCTGTCGGAACTGGTTGTATAACGAGAGACCCATTACGTATTAGCGTAGAGGGTCTTTTTTTGTTCTTTGATAGACAAAAACGCCAAGATAAAAGAGCGGGGCAAAAAGCAAGAAAAGTAGGCTCATAAAAAAGCTCTTGGCTAAACTGTAAGCTAAACCGGTGGCACCATCATAAGATTGGGTATAAGGTGAGGTGTACTCAAAGGGATTGACCCGCACACCATTTGAACCCCAGCGCCCACCACGATGATGGGAAGAGATGTCTTGGTGGTGTTGGTCTAAAGCTTTTTGGCGTAAAGAGACAAATTGATCATCACTGATGAACAGATAGGGATGTCTGAGTCGAAAAATTGGCAGTAATAATAAAGTGATCACGAAATAAAGGTGATAGAACTCAAAATGATATGCAAAGCTGGGGTAAAAAACTAGAGCATCAAGATACATCAAGAGTGCTCCCAAAGCGATCCCACCTAAGAGCAAGTAACATAACCATCTAAAGCATAAACTAACGATCCGCATCTAGATCAGCCCCCTTTTTTTAATCTTGTTATTATAATAACATCGATTTCTAATAAAATTAAATATTTTGGGAAATTGAGCGTAAAAAGTCTGTGTGCCAATGCAGTCATGAACATGAGAGGCTGTGACACAAGTAGCCTTTTAGTATTATAAATATAAAAAAACTGCCACTAAAGAAAGACATCTTCAAAATTCCAATGTTTGGAATTTGAAGATGCCTTTACTTATGTCACAGCCTCAATTTATTTGGAAAATGCTCACCAAATGGCGATCCGTTTGTCTGGTGCTAGGTACATGCCATCACCTGGTCTTACATCAAAGACTTGGTAGAAGTCGTCTAGGTTACGGGGCTGGATATTTGCCCGCAAGACATGTGGTGCGTGGACATCGATCGCTAAGAGGAGTTTTTCTCGTTCTGGTGCAGACTTCATTCCCCAGATCCGGGCCCAGTTGATGAAGAATTCACGCAGATCTGCATCGGGTTCACTTTTGGCAGCTTCAAGCGCACAGCTCAATCCACCTGCATCCGCAATATTTTCGGAAACGACGAGCTTACCGTTGACTTTTCCGGTGGGCAATTCTAAACCATCAAATTGTGCGATCATTTTTTCAGCTAATTTTTGGAAGTGGGCTAGATCTGCTTTAGTCCACCAATTAGCTAAGTTACCATGTTCGTCAAATTGAGCTCCGTTGTTATCAAACGCATGGGAGATCTCATGGGCGATAACGGCACCGATCCCACCATAATTGGCACTTGAAGATTGTTCAAGACTGTAAAATGGTGCTTGTAAGATCGCTGCGGGGAAGACGATGATGTTAAATGAAGGGTGATAATAAGCGTTGACCATGTGCGCAGGCATCTCCCAACGTGTGCGATCGACTTTCTCATCGATCCGTTCAAAATGACGCTTAGTTGCGATCTTGGTGAAATTTGTCACGTTATCAACTAAGTTTAAGTCGTCATTGACGATAAACTTGGAGTAAAGTGGATCGAGTTCATCAGGATATCCAACATTGATCCCGAGCGCATCTAATTTAACGATCGCTTTTTTACGCGTTTCATCACTCAGCCAGTCATTTTCTTCCAGTCGCTTTTTATAGACAGCGATCATCTTTTCTACCATATGGTGCACGTCTGCTTTAGCTTGAGCACCAAAGTATTTATGGGCATAGTAGAGTCCGACTACTTGACTATATTGATTTGTAGCTAAGTAGAAGGCCGATT
Source organism: uncultured Ligilactobacillus sp. (assembly GCF_948826705.1). NCBI lineage: Bacteria > Bacillati > Bacillota > Bacilli > Lactobacillales > Lactobacillaceae > Ligilactobacillus > uncultured Ligilactobacillus sp. The sequence goes on along the minus strand of NZ_CAQLEL010000033.1, from coordinate 13,678 downwards.
TTTGCGGTTTCATTGCCTCTTTTGAACCAGAGAGCGCCCGGTTATAGGTGCCACCTACAACACGGATCTCATCGCTCAATAACCCAGTTAGATCGAGAAGAGTCTTGACAAATAACCAGCTACGCATGCTCTCAAAGTTTTGTTCGTTGACTAATTCGTTTAAAGCTGCGTAGTACTTAGGTTCGCTAACGATCACTTGTTTAGGCTCTTTTCCAAGTAAAGCGGTCACGACTTTAGCGAGATCGACATGTTCGCTCAATGATACAAAATCTTGGAAAGTATACTTGTTGTAAGATTTTACGTAATCTGCGCGTTCAGTGCTATCCTTTTGGAATGGTGCTAGTTTTTTGTCATAAGCCAAAGCTTGTTTGATCGTCTTTTGGCTAAATTCTTCATCATAACCGGCTAACTTGAAGAGTTCAGTCAGCATTTGCTCTAAGATCTGAAGCAATGTTTTAGCTTGTTCATTGTCAGGTTCATAGTAGGTCTTATCGGGTAAAAATAAAGATGGAACATCCGCATGGAGTGCGTAATGTTTGGTATCTTTCATATCCGGTGAAACATAGAGTTCAAACGGTGCATCGTAGCTCTCAAGTATTAGATCTGGTAAGGCATCTTGCCAAGCTTTTAGATCTTTTAAGGCTAAGATCTTATCTAAATACTTTTTAGCTGGGGCAGCGCCAGCCTTGTTACGAGCTTCAAAATCAGATGCAAGGCGATAGAACTTTACAAATTCTGCCATTTCTTTGGTCTGTGGGCGCTCTTTTTGGGTCAACATTTTACCAAAATCAGACATCAACGTTTCTTCGATATTGTCGGCCAAGTCGGCAAAGCCCCCAGTAGTTGACTTGTCGGCCGGGATCACAGCTGTTTTGAGCCATTCGCCGTTGACAGCTTGATAAAGGTCATCTTTTAATAAAGATTCATTGACAGTGGTGTTTTCCCCCATAAAAATTCCCCCTTAGGTTTTTAAAAATCAGCCGTATCAGGATCGGTTGCAAAACCCGCAACGCCCCGTAAGGCATCGATCTGTTGCATTTCGCTTTCAGTCAATTCAAAATCAAAGACTTCGGTATTTTCTTTGATCCGTGCCGGATGGACCGATTTTGGCAATGGTAGATGACCGTGTTGCAATGACCACCGTAAGCAAAGTTGAGCGACTGAACGCTTTTTCTTTTGGGCCAAAGCTTTTAAGGTCTCATTAGCAAAGATCCGTCCGGTACCAAATGGACTGTAAGCTTCCAATAAGATATCGTGTTGTTGACAGTAATCAATAGTCAAACGATCGACATCACCTGGGCAGATCCGGATCTGGTCGACCATCGGCTGGATCTTTTGTGTTTTTTTCAAAACTTCAAAATGCTTAGGTTTAAAGTTTGAAACTCCGATCGCCTTGACTTTCCCAGCCGTGTAGGCATCTTCTAGGGCACGCCAAGTCTCTTGGAGATGTTTTTCCCAGTCATGATCACGAAAAGCCTTTGGATTAGGCCAATGGATCAGAAATAAGTCCAAATAGTCGGTCTGAAGGTCGGATAAAGAACGATCGAGGGCTTGAGTAGCCAGTTCGTAAGTATGAGCCTGATTATCCAATTTACTTGTGATAAAAAGGTCACTACGAGCGATTCCGCTTGCTTTTACGGCTTGACCGATACTTTTTTCGTTGCCATACATTTCAGCAGTATCGATATGGGTAAACCCGGCATCAAGTGCAGCCAAGACAGCATCGGTAGCTACTTTACCTGCGGGAGTTTGCCAAGTACCAAAACCTAAAACTGGGATCTTAACGCCGTTTCCAAGTGTATATGTGTTCATCAAACTCATAAATTCCCACCTATCCTTGTATTGAATTATTGTGTACTACACGCCTTGATTATACCATAATTAAGTAAATGTCCACTTTTAGGGTGCTTACAGATCGAAGAAAATTGCTCTTTTTTGAATAAAAGCATTTTCACGTCTAATATTTGTGTGAAACACAATATAAGTATGCTATACTACTAAATGAGTTGCGGACTAGTTAGTCTGCTATTTTTGTTGATCACTTTTTGAGAAATGTAGTTTATTGCTTTATTTAGGGGGAAACGATGTGAAATTTTGGGGCAAGACAACACAAGATGCGATCAGATCTGGCTTAGAGGAATTGCATAAGACTAAAGCACAGGTCGAAGTAAAAGTTATCAGCGAAGGAAGAAAGGGCTTTTTAGGGTTTGGTAAGAAACCAGCTGAGGTGGAACTCGTTGTTAAGGAAGAAACAACACGTAAAAATGCTGGACGACCACACGCCAAAAAAGTGGCTGTTGCAAAACAAAAGGTTGAAGACTGGGAGAAATATCTGCACGAATTAGGTTACTATTTAGCAGATATCACACAGAAGATGGGGATCAAAACAACGATCGATGTGGTGGTGGAAAAACGGGTCGTGACCTATAATTTTGAAACTGAGCAGGAAGGTAGCTTGATCGGGCGCCACGGAAAAACGCTCAATGCGTTACAGTTGTTAGCTCAAGATTTCTTGGATAGGAAGAGTAAAAGGAAGGTCCAAGTCATCTTAGATGCGACTGATTACCGGGCACGACGCAAAGAAACACTCCAGTTTTTAGCACGAAAAGTTGCACGGGATGCAATTTGCCAAGATCGGCGGCAACGGCTAGATCCAATGCCTTCGTTTGAAAGAAAGATCATCCACGCTGCTTTGGCTAGAAATACCGAGGTCAAAACCTATTCAAGCGGTAATGAACCGCGACGCTTCGTCGTTGTTGAGCCGGCGTATGCCAAAAATACAGGGAAGAACTAAGAGAGGATTTTGACTATGTTTGAGCATAAACCCAACCATTTAGAAGATGAATTGTGCTTTTCGATCTATACAGCACAACGCTTTTATAACCGTTTCTATACTGAAGCCTTGAAGAAGTATAACTTGACCTATGCGCAATACATCACGTTATTAGTGTTATGGGAAAGTAAAGAAAAGATGATCATTCGTGACCTAGGTCTACGTTTGAAACTCGATACAGGTACATTGACACCTTTACTAAAGCGCATGGAAAAAGAAGGCTGGGTAACTCGTACGAAGACAAAAGCTGATGGGCGCAAGGTCTATATCACTTTGACTGATAAAGCTCTGGAGTTGGAAGACCAGATCAAAGCCCGGGTCACTGGTTGCTTTGGTTCAGTCGATATGTCTAGTGATGAGTATAAAAATGCCGTCAAATTTATCCAAGACATCGCTAACAAATTAGAAGATAACAACAAGTTGTTGGTGGAAAAAACTAAATTCTAATAGCGTTATATCCGCTAGGCAGGTATCTGCTTAGTGGATATTTTTTTGGGAAAATTCCCACAAGTTGATACTTTATCCCACTAGAGGAAAGGAAATGCCACTTTACTAGAAAGTGATGAAAACGGATACATAAAAATGGTATGCTTAGGTTGTTAAGAAAAGCTAAAGTTTTTTAGGAAAGGTAGTGAAGTTTTATGATGGAAAAGATCCAGCGCTTTGGGGGCGCGATGTTTACGCCAGTCTTGCTTTTCTCGTTTGCCGGGATTATGGTCTCGATCGCGATCGTAGCGACTAACCCAGTCTTAGTTGGTGATCTAGCTAAAGAAGGCACGATCTGGTATAACTTTTGGAAGATCGTTGAAAATGGTTCTTGGACCGTTTTTAACAACATGGAGCTCTTGTTTGTGATCGGTCTGCCGATCGGATTAGCTAAAACAGCTAATGCGCGGGCGGTAATGGAAGCCGTAGTCACATACTTGACCTTTAATTATTTCATCAGCACAATGTTGCAATTATTTGGCTCAAGTTTTGGCGTTAATTTCAAACAAGCAGTTGGTGGTGAAAGTGGATTAAAGTTGATCGCCGGGATCAAGACTTTAGATACTGGGATCATCGGTGCGATCTTTATCTCAGCGATCGTGGTCTACTTGCATAATCGTTATTTTGAAAAGAAATTACCTGATTTCTTAGGGATCTTCCAAGGATCATCATATGTTGTTGTTTTAGGATTCTTTGCGATGTTGCCGATCGCCTTATTGACCTGTTATATCTGGCCTAAGATCCAATTTGGGATCAGCTCATTACAAGCGGTCTTAGCTACTTCAGGCGTGGTCGGAGTTTGGATCTACACCTTCTTAGAACGGATCTTGATCCCAACAGGCTTGCATCACTTTGTTTACACTCCATTTGTCTTTGGTCCAGCAGTTGTTGAAGGTGGGATCACGCAGTACTGGTTTGCTCACTTAAATGAATTCTCACGCTCGACCCAACCACTTAAGACACTATTCCCAGAAGGTGGTTTTGCTCTCCATGGTAACTCTAAAGTCTTTGGAGCTCCAGGGATCGCGTTAGCCTTTTACTTTACAGCTCGACCAGAGAACCGTAAAAAAGTGCTCTCCATGTTGATCCCTGTAACGTTGACGGCTGTACTATCCGGGATCACTGAACCATTAGAATTTACGTTCTTATTCCTATCGCCACCATTGTTTGCAGTTCACGCTGTTTTAGCAGCAACTTTAGCAGCAACACTTTACACATTTGGTGTCGTTGGTGATATGGGCGGTGGTCTGATCGATCTGTTGACGCGAAACTGGATCCCAGTATTTTCAAATCATGCCGGTACGGTGCTCATCCATATCGTGATCGGACTGTGTTTCACATTTATCTGGTTCATTGTCTTCAAATTCTTGATCGTAAAATTCAACATTATGACGCCAGGGCGCGATATCGACAAGGAAGCTGACATCAAGCTCTACTCCAAGCAAGATTATAAAGATAAAAAAGCGGGCAAAGGTGATGAAAAAGCAGCTCCAGCAAATCGTTATCGTGAACAAGCAGCGATCTATTTGGAAGCAGTCGGTGGACGTGACAATATTGAAAAAGTCAACAACTGTGCGACTCGGTTACGTTTGACCGTCAAAGATCCAGCTTTAGTTGAAGATGATGCTACATTTAGAGCAGGTGGTGCACATGGTGTCGTGCGAAATGGTAATGCTTTACAAGTTATCGTGGGCTTAGACGTGCCCCAAGTCAGAGAACAATTTGAAGAATTAATGAATATTGGTGATTAGAGGAGGAATTTAACATGGATAAGAAGTTTTCAGTTGTAATTGCTGGTGGTGGGAGTACCTTTACTCCAGGGATCGTATTGATGTTGCTGGAGAATTTAGATAAGTTTCCGATCCGTCAGATCAAGTTTTACGATAATCTTGAATCACGTCAAAAAGTGATCGCAGATGCCTGTGAGATCATTTTAAAAGAAAAAGCACCAGAGATCGACTTTGTTGCGACAACTGATCCAAAGACAGCCTTTAGTGATGTAGATTTTGTCATGGCCCATATTCGTGTCGGACTATATGCGATGCGTGAAAAAGATGAAAAGATCCCACTTAAATATGGTGTTATCGGGCAAGAAACTTGTGGACCAGGGGGGATCGCTTATGGGATGCGTTCGATCGGCGGCGTCCTAGAGTTGATCGACTACATGGAACAATATTCACCAGATGCATGGATGTTGAACTATTCCAATCCAGCGGCGATCGTAGCTGAAGCAACACGTAAGTTACGGCCTAACTCTAAGATCATCAACATTTGTGACATGCCAGTCGGGATCGAAGAGCGGATGGCTCATGCGATCGGGCTCAAATCACGCAAAGAGATGGAAGTACGCTACTATGGCTTGAATCACTTTGGCTGGTGGACCGATATCAGAGATCACGCTGGCAATGACTTGATGCCACAGATCAAAGAACATGTAGCTAAATACGGCTATTCACTCAAAGAAGAGCTCGGAGAACATGAATCACAACATACTGATCCAAGTTGGATGCACACCTTTGCTAAAGCACGTGAAGTCTATGCGGTAGATCCAGATACTTTACCAAATACGTATCTCAAGTACTATCTCTATTCACAAGATGAAGTTGAGCATGCAGATCCTGAGTATACTCGGGCAAATGAAGTTATGAACGGGCGCGAAAAGCACGTCTTTGGCGAATGTAAAAAGATCGCTCAAGCTAAAACAGCCAAAGATACCAGCTTAGAAGTTGACGAACATGCTAGCTATATCGTGGATCTAGCACGGGCGATCGCATACAATACTCACGAACGCATGCTGCTGATCGTGGAAAATAATGGTGCTTTGAGCAACTTTGAGCCAACAGCCATGGTCGAAGTTCCATGTATCGTAGGTAAAAATGGACCTGAGCCACTAGTTCAAGGCCAGATCCCTCGTTTCCAAAAAGGTTTGATGGAACAACAAGTTGCAGTCGAAAAACTCGTCGTTGAAGCTTGGGAAGAACACTCCTACCAAAAACTATGGCAAGCACTAACGCTTTCTAAGATCATTCCAAACGCAAGAGTTGCTAAGCAGATCCTAGATGACTTGATCGAAGCTAACCGTGATTTTTGGCCAGAACTCAACTAGTGTAAACGCTGTAATTGATCGTGCAAAATATGCTATAATTTAGCATATTAGTAAACAGATCAGGGGGATGCACATGACACTAGAAGAATTGATCACACAACATCAAAAGGCCTTAGGAGATCTTGATAAGACCATCTTGCGTTATGTGCTGGATAATAAAAATGAAGTTCAACAGTTGGGGATCACTGAATTAGCTACAGCAACTTACACTTCTAAATCAACGGTTTTACGTTTAGTCAGAAAATTAGGTTTTGCAGGTTTCTCGGAATTCAAATACTTTTTAAAGACGAGCACTAAAGAGGCCAAACCAGCCACAGAGATGTTTGCCGATCTACAGGTCTCAGATATCATTAAGACGATCAAAGGCTTAGAACATATCGAATGGGATGATCTAACATTACGTCTCAAAGAGGCCCAAACGATCTATTGTTATGGTACAGGCTTTTCGCAACGGAGGATCTTAGATGAATTTGCTAAAAATCTGTTACAGCTAGGAAAACGGGCGATCACGATCCCTAATAAGACTGAACTTGATATGGCAATGGAGATGATAACTGCAAACGATGTCGTTTTATTGGCGTCACTCAGTGGTGAAACCGAAAATATCAAGGAAAACATCTTCATGTGGACGCTAAAAAATGTCCCCCTTGTAAGTGTGACGCAAGCAAAGGAGAACACATTTGCGAGTCATTCGGATTTTGCTTTGCACTATCATGTGACGCCATTTTCGATCATCAAGGACAAAAAAGTCGAATCATTAGTTACGCTATCAGTCGTGGTCGATTACCTTTTTCGTAAGTTGACTGAAAAAATGAGTAAAGATAGGTGAGAAAAATGTTGAAACAAGTACTGGCAAGACCAGCTGTATACAAGAAGATATTATTAGGCTACTGGATCGGTTCAAGTGTGATCTTATTTGGATATTTATATTTGGTCGCACTCGATCTTGGCAAAAGTCTGCCAACGACTTTACAAGCGATGCCTAGTTTAGCTTTAGTAACGATCATTACAGGTCTCAACTTATTGTTAGCGGCAGGCTTATGGAAGATCAAAGCGTCGGATAGACCACTGTTTTTAAGTCTAGCTTTAGTACAACAACTCTTGAGTTTAAACTTTGTGGGAGCGTTATTGATCTATTTTTACCAACGTTTCAGTCAACAGAAGTTTCTCCAAAAGCCGACAAAAGATCAAGGTGCGCTGGTACTTTCCTTTACGCTGGTCATATTGCTGACACTTTTTGTTCTCTTGATCAGACTCAGATTGGAGTTTATAAACTAATACAGTGTGTAAAATTACGTTTAGTCGGTATCCTAGGAGTTACGATTCGCAGCACGGATATAAAAAAGCATGCCACATTAGGCATGCTTTTTATATTAAAATGAGTATTGTTCGACTGGTGTTTCAAACCAGTCGTAACGTAAAAGTTGTTTGAGTTTTTTATTTACAGGGATCCAGATCCCACTCTTTAAGATATCTTTCATTGTTTGGATGAAGAGCATATCGTGGGCTACGCTTTTAGGGCGTGCCACTTCGATAACTTCATCGTCTTCAGTTTTTAAGGTGATCTTGTTTGATTTTACGTCTACAACTTGTGCAGAGACAATATCAGTTTGTTTATCCATATAGATGTTCCTTTCTGGATGGTATCTTAACTTGATACAGTCTCTACTATACGCTGGTTAGTTAAATTTGTTTATAAATATGCCTTAAATTTAGTTTAAGGATCACTTGTTTGAACTTGAGTGATCAATTTTTTGACTAACTGTTGGGTCGCTTGTTTTTGTAACTCTTTGAGTAATTTCTCGCGTTCAGTGCTAGACATTGTTGGGTTTTGTTGTAGTTTTTGAGCTAATTCTTGTTGTATAACTTGGGAAATATTTTTCTTGAGCTCGGTGTCATGTTCTTTAAGCAATTTTTTAAGTTGTTTAGCTTGTTTAGTGCTCAAAACAAACCAACTATCGGTCAATTTGAACTCATAAGTTTGATGTTTGAGGCGCTTATTATTGCCTAAAATACCAAAGAAAAGCTCAGAGAGGCCATTTTGGTAGACATAACGCTCTTTAGTCACGACTAATTGTGGATTTTTTGCAGTTTGTGAGTATTTGGTAGTCGTATCAGTCGTTTTTGTTTGGTGCAATTTCTTTTCATCAGAAGAATTGTGATAGAGATAAACCCTTTCTGACTTAGTTCCAAGTGGTTGATACAGTAATACATCGAGTTGATCAGGAACTGAAGAAACGAGTTTTTGTTTTTTGGTGACCGTTTGAACTTTCATCCCCCAATTATAGGAATCATTTAAAACGATCGCACCAGTACAAAGCACCATGATCAAAAATGATAGTAAAGCATATAAAACACGATGCTTAAGGGTAGGCAGGACTGTAAAACAAAAGAAGCTGATCGTTGCTAAAACTAAAATAATGATACTCATCTACTGAACCCCCTTTTTACTAGTGAGCGTGACTTTAGGTGCATTATTGCCCTTCTTTAAGAAGAAAGCAAAGAACAATGCGACGACTGCAAAGAGGATCGAAATAAAGAATGCAGCATGATAACCATTCAAAACAGCTCCGGTAGCGAGATCAGCATATTTGAGCGGTGTTTGTACCAAAACCTTGTGAGCGGGCATTGAGTTTTTGGTAACTGAACTCAAGACTGAGATCAAGATCGCTGTCCCGATCGAGCTTAAGACTTGACGGAAAGTATTGTTGACCGCTGTTCCGTGAGAGATCTTAGCAAACGGCAAGACATTCATCCCAGAAGTCGTGACCGGCATCATCGTCGCGGAGATCCCAAACATCCGGATCGCATAAAAGACGACGATCAACATGATCGAAGTCTCTTTAGTGATAAAAAGAAATGGGATCGAGCCTAAAGTCAACATCGTCATCCCAGCAAGCGCCATGAATTTAGCCCCGTAACGGTCAAACAAGCGCCCTGTTATCGGTGACATGATCCCCATTGCTAAGGCCCCAGGTAGTAAGATCAAGCCAGAATGGAAGGCGGATTCACCGCGAATATTTTGGATGTAAAGTGGGATCACCATTTCAGAACCAACTAAAGCTAAGTTAGCCACCCCACTTAAGATCGCAGCTAAGCTAAATTCACCATATTTGAAGACTGTGATATCCAAGAAGGGTTCGTCCATTTTTAATTGGCGTAAACAAAAGAGAGCAACAAAGATCGCCCCAACAGCTAGATAGACGATAACGTAAAGATCGCCCCAGCCATCATTACCGGCTTTAGAAAAACCATATAGTAATGCCCCAAACCCGATCGTTGAGGTAATGATCGAAATGACGTCGATCTTTTGATGGGTGTTAGGCACAACGCTTTTCATGAAGAAGAAGGCTAAGATGATAACGGCGACCACGATCGGAATGATCATGCCAAATAATTCACGCCAAGTCCAGTTATCGACGATCCACCCAGAAAGTGTTGGCCCTAAAGCTGGTGCAAGCCCGATCACAAGCCCGACAGTCCCCATGGCAGCCCCACGTTTTTCTGGAGGAAAGATCGAGAGCATGATCGTTTGGAGTAACGGCATTGAGACTCCGACCCCGATACCTTGGATCAACCGACCTGCAAGAAGGACTCCGAAATTTTGGGCAGTAAAAGAAACGACTGTCCCTAGTAAAAAGGTCAACATAGCCCAGAGATACATCGTTTTTGAGCTGAATCGATTGATCAACCAAGCCGAGATCGGGATCATGACCCCATTGACCATCATAAAACCAGTCGTTAACCATTGAACGGTTGCTGTTGAGATCGAAAAGTCTTTCATGATCGCAGGAAAAGCAGTGTTCATCAAGGTACTATTCAAAAAAGTACAAAAAGAACCGACCATTAAAACTAAAACCAATAGATCACGATTATAACTATTGCCGTTGATATCGGTCGGACGTGTAGCATTATTCAAACAAGTTCACTCCCTTATTATTTTTAGATATTATTTTAAATTTACATGCGTTGCCTACTATAAACCTTATTTACCAAGTTTGTCAAGATAGTTGACAAATCACCTGAAAAATATAAAATCTAAAGTAGGAAAATTATTTGCGAGGTGGAAAACTTGAAAGAGACGAAGCATAAGATGCACAAACCCCACTTTATCCATGATATTCGGATCGGGATCGGTGATATGTGTAAGATCACAGGGGTCACGGGGCGGCAGTTGCGCTATTGGGAAGAGCGTGGTTACATCAAGTCGCTAGCCGATGAGAAGAATTCAGTGCGTAAGTATAGCTGGGAAATGTTGTATAAAGTAGGTTCGATCAAAGCTTTTATCGATGAGGGCTATACCTTAGCTAAAGCCGTTGAAAAATCTGAATTGCGTGAAAAAGAAATGGCGATCGTCCGCAAATTTATGGCTGCCAATATGCATGGAGTGGAGATCACAGATGAAGAAAAGCTTTACGGGCAACTTGACTTAGGACAATGTGAAGGTAAAAAGATCTACGGTGTGGTTGATGAAAATGGTAGTCATTTGGAATTTGGTGAAGAGTAATGTTTGTCCATCATATTGCGATCATTTGTAGCGATCGCGCGCAAGCAGTTGATTTTTATGTCAATAAATTAGGGTTTAAGATCGTATCTGAACATGTCCGCCCACAAAAAGACGACATTTTGTTGAATGTGGCTAAAGATGGGCTAGTATTGGAGTTATTTATCAAACCCAATGCACCAAAACGTGTCAGTGGAGCCACTGGAGAGGCACGAGGCTTACGGCATTTGGCTTTTAAATGTGACGATGTTGCAGCAAAAAGAGAGCAGTTGTTGGCGTTAGGTATCAAATGTGAGCCGTTGCGACGCGATGACTTTGATGGTAAGTTGATGGCCTTTTTCTTTGATCCTGACGGTTTACCCCTTGAATTACATGAATAGAAGGGATCATAATGGTAGAAAAATTAAAGCAGTATCCAGTCACAGCCTTTATTGTAATAGCAATGGTACTGATAACATTGGTGTTAGGTGATCTGGCTTGGTTTAGAAAATTAGCGGTGGTCTTATTGACCTGGTGGGTCGGAGTTGGCTTTGAAAAGCCCGTCAATGAGATGATCGCTCAAGAAAAATTAGGAAAGCTCGTAGGCAAGGGCTTTGTTTTGGTAGCGACAGCAGCTTTTGCAGCCGTAGTGACCTATGTTCAAATAAGATTTTAAAGCGTGTGAGACAGCACGGGTAGTTCCGTACTGATAACGAGAGATCCCCCATGTTGCAAAATACGCAACATGGGGGATCTCTCGTTATCTGCTAGGTGTGCTGTAAAACACATTTCCACTACATAACTATCGTATTACGACCTTTTTAGCCCCGCTTGAGCTAGCTTTTAGACCGTTTGCCTATCAGTCCTGACCGTTTAGGCGTCTTTAGCGAAAATCAGCTTGATATTTGTTAGAATTTAGTTAAAGAAAGGGGGAGCCAAAATGAAAAGTAAATTTGAGATCGATCCTAAATTACCCGAAGAATGGGCCGAATTTCATGTGCATGAATTGACACCTAAGTTACAACAAGTCGTCCAACTACTTGAACACGATGAACAAATTTGGGGTTATGCCGATCAGATCGTTAAGCCGTTAGCTTTAGCTCAGATAATTTCCTTAAATAGCCAAGCTGGTAAGATCTATGCTATGACCGAGCACGGTAGCTATCAGGTAAAGAAGAAATTATATGAAGTGGCTGAACTTTTAACTCCAGATTTTGTTAAGATCAGTCGCAGTGAATTTGTTAACTTGAATTATTTAGATCATTTGGAATTGACCGTGCAAGGAACGATCGCTTTAAAACTAAAAAATGGTACTACGACCTTTGTAGCTAGGCGTTGTGTCAAAAATCTCAAAGAAAGGCTAGGGATCTAAAATGAAGATATTTAAAAAGATAATTAGTGCTAGTTGCTCGGGGATCGCGATCGGAGTGATCCTATCTGTCATCTTTTCTAGTATTTTTGGACAAGGAGGATATATGCCCTCAACACCAACATTTATGGAACTATTTTCGACCCCAGTTAAAGCGATGACAAGCTCGATCATTTTGTGGGCTTTAATGGGAAATGTTTTTTATTTTTCCGAATCGATCTTTGCACAAGAACGCTGGAGTTTACTCAAGATGTCGCTACTCCATTATCTAGTGACATTGATCTGTTTTTTCCCGTTAGCTTATCTGGCGGGCTGGTTTCCTCATAATATTTTGTGGATCGCTGGCTTTTTACTGATATATACGGGGGTCTATCTTATTATCTATCTTGGAAGTTATCTTTCTACGTGGTTAGAGATAAAAAAGATCAATCAAAAAATTAAATAAGTGCCTAGTTCTAAGCAGTCTTATGACCGACTTAGAACTTTTTTATATCAAATTTAATTTATTTTACAATATTAGTTGACCTTGCATATTATACGTCATATAATATTAGTGAAGTTAAGATATAACAGAGAAAAAAGAAAGGTGGGAAAAACCGCATGGAAATCAAAGTAACAGCTGATCTATTAGATGGTTTGGTCTTAGCCTTACTGGAAAGTCAAGATTACTATGGATATGCACTGACACAAGATATGCAACAAGCGATCTCGATCTCAGAATCAACGATGTATCCGGTCTTACGGCGCTTACAAAAGGCAGAATATGTGACCACATACGATGCACCTTATCAAGGTCGCAATCGTCGTTACTACAAGATCACTGAGAGCGGGGAAAACCATTTACAGCGTATCAAAAAAATGTGGAATGATTATAAGGAAAGTTTAGATGCTGTCTTTGCCGCAGCAGATAAGCGCAAGCAAAATGCATATGATGAGGAGGGGCAACATGAATAGGGAAAAATATCTGGCTGAATTAGAAGAATACTTACAACCTTTAACGCCAGAAGAACGTGCTGATGCCATTATGTTTTATTCAGAATTTATCGATGATGCGGGGTTAGAAACACGCAGTCAGATCGAAGAACGGTTAGGCACACCACGGCAATTGAGTCGGAAAGTCTTAGCTGATCATTCGATCAAGACGACCGATGAAGAGACTAAGTATCAACGGACTGCGACCCCACAGTCAAATGTGAAGATGATCTGGTTGATCTTGCTAGCTTTATTAGCATCACCATTTCTCTTAGGATTTGGGGGAATCATGATCGCAGTGTTGATCGGGATCTTGGCCTTGATGGCAGGGTTAGTTTTTGGTGCTGGTGTGATCTTATGTGCCGGTGTAGTCGTGATGGGGTTCTTGATCTATATCGGGATCGCAATGCTATTTAGCAGTTGGGCAGT
>NZ_CAQLEL010000032.1:0-10062 GCF_948826705.1 uncultured Ligilactobacillus sp. | reverse complement strand
GAAAACAGAAATCTTAACAAGCCGACTTTGGTGATATCGCCGAGATGCTCCACAATATCCACATTCAGGATATATTGGAGACATTGCTCATGAAGCGAGGCGGCGGCAAGGCCGGCGTCGTTGACATAAGCGGCGAGGGCGTCGGGATTTACAGCCGGGATAATTGACACTGAGGCAAGAGCATAGGCCACCCACATGAGCATGCCAAGGAGCAAGGCTGTGGCCGACTTGTCGATTTTAATAGGATGTTCGAGGGCTATGCCGAGATAACCCACCACAAACAGCAAAATAAGGAAAGGCAACATAGATAGAAAAAAAGCGAAACGATTAGTACCTGCAACTAAGATTGGAGCGGCGGCTTAGATTTTCATGGATATATTTTCTGCCGGGAAACGTATTCACCACCACATTGCAAAGTTAGTCATTCTTTTTTTCTATTACAAATAATTTCGGAAATTTTTCCGTAATTAAATTTTTCGCCGTGTCGCACAATGATTTGCACGGCACGGCGAGTGTATTTTTTATCGCAAATTCAGCGACGGGAGGCGGCGGGGAGGGTGCGGAGGAAATTGGAGAGCTGGGCGCCCATGATTTGATGCTGGGCGGCGGAGGGGTGCATGTCGGCGCCATAGCCGAGATAGTCCATGTGGGGGAGGAAATTGAGGCAATAGGTGTTGGCGTCGCCGGCGGCGATGCGGGCAAATGCGGGGCGGATGTCGGCAAGCACTTCGGGGCTGAGCATACAGCCGGAAAGGAGCACGATGGCGGCGTCGGGATAGAGCGCGCGCAAGCGGCTGTGGAATGTGCTCATGGCCTGCTCGTAGAGGGCTATGTCGTAGTCGCCGAGCGAGGTGTCGTTGGTGCCGAGGTTGATGCAGATTATGTCGGGGCTAAACGACGAGTGATCCCACCGGGCCGACGGGTCATAGATAAGGGCGAAAAGAAGGTAGAAAAGAAGGTAGAAAAGAAGGTAGAAAGGAAGGTAGAAAAGAGGGCAGAAAAGAAGGCCTTATGGAGGGATGGGCCAAGGGTGAAAAAAGAGTCGTTTGCGATATGCTTAGTCGATTGACAGCTAAGGGGTATTCCAAACAAGAGGCCATTACTGCAGTCACAGAATTGACCCACTTTACGGAAGAAGAAGTTACTGTTCTTTATGACAAGTTATTTGTAAAGTGATCGAAAAAGGCTCACGTTGAAAAATTTTCAGCGTGGGCCTTTTTGTGACTTGTCAGTGAGTTAGTCATTTGGTGCTTCGTAAATATTACTTTGGCTTTCAGCATTTGGATCAGAAGCTGGTTGCGTTTGCTTTTGTGTTTGGGTGACTGGTGCAAGCGCATCATTGAGACGTCCGATCGGGTCATAAGCCCACAAGAAGAGGCTGATGACCACTAAATTGAATAACGTAAAAGCTAACCACCAATTGAATAAGGAATGCATAATACCATTAGTCGTAGCTTTTGCCTTGAGATAGGCGTGTCTGTACGGATCATTTTCTGGTTCCATTTGGTTCATCCTTTCTTATATGTTATAAAGTTATTTTTACTCAAAAATAGATTTTTCACAACTAAGATCATCAATTTTATTCAGCCTCATAGATATCACTTGTATCAGTATTATCTTCTGTAGTTTCGAGTGTAGTGTAACGTTGCTGTTGGGGGTTGTGTTTGCTGGATCGTTGTATTGAGAGTTTCAGTCACCCGTCCGACAGGGTCAACGATGATCCAGAAAAACCACAGTATCAAACAAGTGATAATGATATGAAAGAGACCAAAGATCAAATACCAGATAAAAGCTGAACATAAAATACCACTAGTCGTAGCTTTGGATTTCAAATAACGTTCTCTATAGGGGTCGATATCTCTTTTCATAAGGATCATCCTTTCTATATGGTGCAGTATCCAATTGCCCACACTTCTATTGTTGTGTTCCAGAATGCGACTTTTAGGCAAAATGCGCCTCAAAGCTGCGATGCGGTTATTTCTACGAAGTTACCCGTATTCTTTTGCACTGTGATATAAAAAAACCTCCGCAAGGGGAGTGCGGAGGAAAAAAGGAGTATGTTTACCTAGTAGCAAGGGGGGCTGACTAGGTAATGTTTCAGCTATAGGACTACACCTGTGTGATGTTTTGCTCTAGCTTATGGTTATAGTATAGGCGCTTAAGATAAAGAAAAAGTAATCGTTTTCTTAAGGATTAGATACAAAATACTTAAAAATATATAAACAATAAATTTTTATACTAAATTTGTTGAAATAAATATCTGATAGGTATTTTATTGATGATGGCCCAACTTTACCAATCGGCTTTAAAAGCTGTAACGTATGCTACCATTAGCTCGTGTCGTTCTTTAGCGATCGCTTTAGCTTCAGCAGTGTTCAACATATCCTTGATCTTGAATAATTTCTCGTAAAAATGATTGATGATCGTTTCATTTGAGAGATCACGATAGGCCGTTTTATCGAGTTTTTTTCGAGGTGGCATAGCGGGATCGTAGAGCTTTTCTTCATGACGCGCACCATAATAAATGGCGCGGGCGATCCCGATCGCACCGATCGCATCTAACCAATCGGCATCTTGAACGATCTGACCTTCGAGACTAAGCTCTTGTTTGCCTGCTAAAGAGTGAGAAAACGACATCTTACTGATGATCTCCATGATGTGATCTTGATCACTTTGACTCACTCTTAAAGCCTGCATTTGTGCAATAACACTGGCTTTAGCTTGGTCAATATCGGTAAATAATTTCTCATCGATAACATCATGCAATAAAGCGGCTGCTTGGACTACAAAGCTATTACCGCCGAGTTTTTTATTTAAGGTACGGGCCATTTTGACAACGCGCTCAATGTGCGCCATATCGTGACCTGTGTGATCGTGAGAAAGTTTTTCATAAGTGTAGGTATGAAGCTGTGTTAATTGTTGTGTTTGATCCATTTGAACGACCTCGTTTATTTTTTAGTGAAACTATGCTTGATAAATTCGAATAAGAAATCTAAGCTATATGGAGTGAAGAAGGCATCTGAACTCAAAGTCGCCCCTTCAAAGTTGAATAATGAAACTTCACTTCCGCGAGACTGGATAGTTGATAAGAGCTCAGTTGCTTGTTTATCAGTCAGCGTATTGTCTGCGGTACCGTTTAAGATCAAAATTGGTGGTAATTTTTGGGTATTTTGTAAGAGCAACTCACTGAGAAACGGTCCTGAAAAAGGGCGTGGTGTCAGCGACGCTTCTAATAGTAACCCTCCCTTATAACGTAAAGGTGAACGTCTGACATCTTCATCATTTGCCCGTTGTTGCCCCTGTTCTAGGATACTCAAACTGCTCAAATATCCTCCTAGACCTTCGCCAAATAGTAAATAGCGATAAGGATCAAGAGCGTATTTGAAGGCATGATCGAGTAAAAAGCGGGTGGCTGAGTGGATATCTTTGACCATGGCAGTAACATCAGTATTGGTACGGTATGAAACTAGGGCTACAGCATAGCCACGTTTAGCGATCTCTAGCATTTGTGCAAAACGTTCATCGATCTTGACCACATTTTGTTCATCGATATCAGGAACATAGATGAGTAAGGGAAAATGAGCTTTAACGTTTGGGGGGATCGAGGGAGTGATGAGATTTAACGTTAAGGGACGGCCGTCTTTAAAGGCATAGATAAGATTGGTCTGGATCTTAGGGTAGCGTGGGACAAGTGGTTCATTGAAATTGATGATACTATTTTGTTCCATATTAAAATCCTCCAAATTTAAGCTTGATTTGCGGGGGCGAGACTTGTATTTCCGCATTAAATAAATTACTATTATAATAGCACGTGAAACATATAAATCAAACAATGTTTCACAATTAGATCAGATAAGGGGAACAAATGACACCAGAAGAATTTAGAGCGGCATTGGCGAAGCAGGGAGTAAAACTTTCTGATGAGCAAATGCAACAATTTCAAACCTACTACGAATTTTTAGTTGCCACAAATGAACACGTCAACTTGACTGCGATCACCAAACAAGACGAGGTCTATTTAAAGCACTTCTATGATTCACTTTTACCGGCGCTTGAAGTCAAAGATCTCCAAACACATCCTCTTAGCATCTGTGATGTTGGTGCGGGGGCAGGGTTTCCATCGATCCCACTTAAGATCGCATTTCCGAATTTAAAGGTCACGATCGTTGATTCTTTGAATAAACGGATCAAATTTTTAGAAGAATTATCCCAGAAATTAAACTTAACAGATACGTATTTTTATCATGCTCGGGCGGAAGAATTTGCTGGTAAAAAGAGTGGAGCTCGTGAAAGTTTTGATGTCGTAACGGCACGTGCTGTCGCGCGTTTATCGGTCCTAAGTGAGTTTTGTTTACCATTAGTCAAGTTAAATGGGCGTTTTATCGCATTAAAGGCGCAAAAAGCAAATGAAGAATTAGCGGATGCTAAGTATGCAGTGGCTACACTTGGTGGTAAAATTGAGGAAGATATCCAGACCGCTTTACCTAAGAGTGATGAGACACGGCATATCATCGTGATCTCAAAGAAAAAACCAACGCCAAATAAATATCCGCGCAAGCCAGGCACACCAGCTAAGCAGCCTTTGCAGGCGCCCCAAGGGAGGAAATAAAAATGGCATTTTCATTTTTTAAGAAGAACAAAGAAGAAGAACCAAACGATAAAAATCGGGTCCAAGAGATCGAATTGAGCAAGATCGTGCCTAATCAAAACCAACCACGGACGATCTTTAGTGAAGAAAGTATCGCTGAATTGGCAGATACGATCTATGATCACGGTTTATTGCAACCGATCGTTTTGCGTAAGTTAGATGATGAACAATATGAGATCATTGCTGGTGAAAGACGTTTTCGGGCAGTAACTAAGCTCGGTTATGAAAAAGTTCCAGCGATCGTACGTGAGATGAGTGACGCTGAATCAGCTTCTTTAGCGATCATTGAAAACTTACAACGTGAAGGTTTGACGGCAGTTGAAGAAGCTAAAGCTTACGCTCATTTGATGCAGTTAAACGAATTGACGCAAAAACATTTAGCTAAAGAAATGGGTAAAAGTCAAGGGTTTGTAGCGAACAAATTACGCTTGTTGAAGTTACCGACACAAGTTCAAGATGCTATCTTAGACCGTTCGATCACTGAACGTCATGGTCGGAGTTTATTGACGGTCGAAGATGAAGCTACTCAATTAGAATTATTAGCTCAGATCAAGGAAAATGATTGGTCGGTCAAAGAAACAGAAGCTGCGATCGCAGCCTTGAACCAGCCAAAACCGGCAAAGAAGAAAAAAGCTAAGACGACCACAAAGAATGTGGCACCTAACCAAAAAGTTGCTGTCAACACTGTGAAAAAAGCGGTCCAAATGGTTGAAAAATCAGGCGTTAGAGTTAATGTGACCGAAGAAGATACAAAAGAGTTCCATCGCATCATTATTGATATTCCAGTCGCTAAAGACTAGGGGGGATAATTTTGGGAAGAGTTATTGCATTAGCAAATCAAAAAGGTGGCGTTGGTAAAACGACCACCAGTGTTAATTTGGCTGCCAGTCTTGCTGACCTCGGGCAAAAGGTGTTATTGATCGACATGGATGCCCAAGGAAATGCAACGAGTGGGATCGGGATCGATAAAGGACAGATCAAACAAGATGTTTATGATGTATTAGTCAATGAAGTCGAGCTAGAAGATGTGATCTTACATACCAAACGCGATAAGTTAGACGTTGTTCCAGCAACGATCCGGTTATCTGGAGCTGAGATCGAGTTGGCCTCACAGTTTGCGCGTGAGAAACGTTTGGCTGATGCATTGGTCTTGATCAGGGATGAATATGATTTTATCTTGTTGGATTGTCCGCCTTCACTGGGCTTATTGACGATCAATGCCTTTACGACATGTGATTCGATCTTGATCCCAGTGCAAAGTGAGTACTATGCTTTAGAAGGCTTGAACCAATTAGTCAATACGATCAAACTAGTGCAAAAACACTTCAATCCTACTCTAAAGATCGAGGGCGTTTTGATGACAATGCTTGATTCTAGAACTAATCTAGGCAATCAAGTCGTTGCCGAAGTGAAAAATTTCTTTGGCGACACAGTTTATCAGACAGTGATCCCTCGGAATATCAAGTTATCAGAAGCTCCAAGTTATGGTATGGCGATCGTTGATTACGATCCAAGATCTAAGGGAGCTTTAGCTTATGAAGCTTTGGCAAAGGAGGTTTTGGCGACTGATGCCAAATAAGAAAAACAAAGCCTTAGGGCGCGGGCTAGAAGCTTTATTTTCGACTTTTGAAGAGGATGCTCAAGCCGAAGAAAATGTGATCGAACTAAAGATCGATGAGATCCGGTCAAATCCTTATCAACCACGGAAGATCTTTGACGAAGCTGGGTTAGCAGAACTAGCTGAATCGATCAAACAACAGGGTGTCTTTCAACCGATCATCGTACGTTCATCAAGTGTGATGGGTTACGAATTGATCGCGGGCGAAAGAAGATATCGGGCTTCCAAGCTAGCTGGCAAAAAAACGATCCCAGCGATCGTGCGTCAGTTAGATGAAGAAGAGATGATGGAGATCGCGGTGCTAGAAAATCTTCAGCGTGAAGACCTCACACCTTTAGAGGAAGCTCAAGCATACAACACGCTGATGGAAAACTTGCATTTGACCCAAGCTCAAGTTTCAAAACGCTTAGGGAAGTCACGACCTTATATTGCTAACTATCTGCGGTTGTTGAGCCTACCACAAGAAGTCAAGGCAATGTTACAAGAAGGGCAATTGTCGATGGGACAAGCCCGGACCTTATTATCATTAAAAGACAAGAAAAATTTGGTCCAGCTAGCTAAAAAGACGGTCAAAGAAAATCTGACCGTTCGTCAATTGGAACAATTAGTCAGTGAACAAAATGGTGAAAAGCACCATAAAAAAGCTGCTAAAAGAAAAGTTGCTTTAGATCCACATTTGCAAAAGAGTGAAGACTTATTAAAGGAACGCTTCGGGACAAATGTTGCGATCAAAAGCACGGCACGCTCAAAAAAGGGCAAGATCGAAATTTCGTATTTATCAATGGATGATTTGAACCGCATTTTGGATATTTTAGATATTCATTTAGATTAAGTGAGGGATGCTTATGTATGAATTGCATGATATCGTTGAAATGAAAAAGGCTCACCCCTGTGGCGTCAATCGCTGGGAGATCATTCGCATGGGGATGGACATCAAGATCCAATGCACCGGCTGCAAACGTTTGATCATGATGCCACGTAAAGAGTTCGATAAGAAGATGAAGAAAGTTTTAGAAAAAGCCGGGGAATAATTTTTTAAGAAAGAGTGGAAAACAAATGGCATTAACAGCAGGTATCGTCGGTTTGCCAAACGTCGGCAAGTCAACACTATTTAACGCGATCACAAAGGCAGGCGCTGAAATGGCGAACTATCCTTTTGCAACGATCGACCCCAACGTCGGGATGGTGGAAGTTCCAGATCCACGTTTAGCCCGGATCGATGAGATCATTCCCGCTAAAAAGATCGTACACACGACTTTTGAGTTTACTGATATTGCTGGGATCGTTAAGGGTGCTAGCAAGGGTGAAGGTCTAGGTAACAAGTTCTTAGAAAATATTCGCCAAGTTGATGCGATCGTGCATGTTGTGCGGGCTTTTGATGATGAAAATATCACCCACGTGGCTAATAAAGTCGATCCTTTGGAAGATATCCAAACGATCAATTTAGAATTAGTCTTAGCCGACCTTGATTCGGTCAACAAGCGCTATGCTCGTGTAGAAAAAGTAGCACGTACTAAGGATAAAGATGCGGTGGCTGAATTTGAAGTTTTAAAGAAGATCAAGCCAGCTTTAGAAGCAGAACGACCAGTGCGTTCACTTGAATTTAACGAAGATGAACAAAAGATCGTCAAGGGTCTATTCTTGTTGACCTCTAAACCAGTGCTTTACGTAGCAAATATTGCCGAAGAAGATATGGCAGATCCAGAAAGTTCCAAATACTACCAACAGATCAAAGAATTTGCGGAAAATGAGGGTTCGCAAGCTTTGGCTGTTTGTGCGCGAACTGAAGAAGAGATCGCTGAAATGGATGACGACGAAAAGCAAGAATTCTTGGAAATGGAAGGTGTCGAAGAATCTGGGCTTGATCGTTTGATCCGGGCTTCTTACAAATTACTTGGCTTGGCAACGTTCTTTACTGCTGGTGGTAAGGAAACTAGAGCTTGGACTTTTAAACAAGGAATGAAAGCTCCACAAGTTGCTGGTGTGATCCACTCTGACTTTGAACGTGGCTTTATCCGCGCTGAAACGGTCTCATTTGCTGACCTAGATAAGTATGGTAGCATGCAAGCTGTTAAAGAAGCAGGTCGCTTGCGCCTTGAAGGTAAAGCATATGAAGTTCAAGATGGTGACATCATCGAGTTTAGATTTAACGTTTAAGCGATAGGGGGAAAAGTTCATGGCAGAAAGTAAACGCAATGAAAAAGCAGCACAACAGCAACAAGCGCGTGCTAAAGAAGTTGAAGTGACGATGCGTGATGGAAAGTTTTCCGGTCTGACCAAGCGTAATGAAGATTACCTTTTCCACTTGGATAAGGCTTTGACCGAAAGAAATTATGATCCAGAACAAAAAGAACAAGTTTTAAATGAAATGTATCAAGAGTTAAAGGAGAAACAAAAGCAAGGTATTGTGGCAACTAAGCTTTACGGTACGGTCACCGAAAAAGCAGAGTTGATCATCAATGGACCTAAAAAATCAGAAGCTCCTACTGAATTACCTAAGTTTTGGATCTTAGCTTTGGATAACGGCTTGATCATGTTTATCATGTTCTGTATCATGTATACCTTATTAGGCGTCTTTTCGCCACAACAAGCTGATGTCAGTGGTGGCTGGATCACCTTGTTAGCAACTTCAACGATCGCTGGGGTCGGCTTAGCGTTCTTCTATCGTAGTATGCTATCAGCCCGCAAAGAAAAGGGTAAAAAGCGCTGGATCAAGACTTTACTGATCACATTAGAATTGATCTTGATCTGGGTCGTTGCTTTTGGGATCATCAGCTTTATCCCAGTTTCGATCAATCGTACGATGGAACCGATCGTTTATGCTATCTTAGCTGGTTTAGGGTACTTGGTAAGACGTTATCTAAAGAAGAAATACAATTTCAGAAGTGTAATGTTTTAGTAAAAAGAGTGTTTGATAATGCGGTCAGCGCCGTATAAATAGCAAGGGCACCACTGTGATGCAAAAAGTGTATCATAGTGGTGCCCTTACTATTTACTACGTTTCATTGCCAGCGGTAGCTATATTTTGTGTATGCTTAGACAAACTATTATTGACCTACGCTAGAATTGCTAGTGTAGGTTATTTTTATAAAAATATTGGATGTTAATGAAGATTAGTGTTAAAATTTCATTCAAAAACAATGTGTTTTAAGTAAGAAAGAGGAAAATTATTGAGCAAATAAGGAATTAAGAGACACTATGCAAAGAAAATACAAGTTAGTAGTTGTTGTGATCCTTGGTTTATTTTTGATAGGAGGAGCTAGTATGGCGATCATCAAGGGAGTAGAACATTTGCGGATCGAAAGACAAAAACGTCAAAAAGCCGAGTCGATCAAGGAAAGTAAAAAAGAAGTCAAATTCCGCATATAGATCCAACATCAGCGAGATGCATCTATTCCGCGAGATAGAGAAAAAGTTCTTGTTCTTTAAGATGTTAGAATAATATTTTATGCAGCAGTTGTAGGCAACAAAATATGCCTTTTCTTGCTTCAGAGAATCACAGCCCCTCCAAGTATCAATAATACTTGCGTGTTTCAAGATATAACTCTCGTCTTCTATTTTTATATATTCCGTGTAAATATGCCGAAGCTGAAAAAAGTTGAGAATGGGGTGTATCAGATGGAACTGTCATGGAACCGGCACACCCGGTATGATGCAAAGGAAGTTACCCTTGCCAGGGATATCTTTATGAATGGGTTGCCAGTGGGGAAGGAGGACTGACGTGGCAAAAAGAAGAAATGTGGCAGATCAGGCAGCAGAACAGCCTGCCAGGTCATCTGCTGAAAGAAAATTTCCG
>NZ_CAQLEL010000031.1:0-10320 GCF_948826705.1 uncultured Ligilactobacillus sp. | reverse complement strand
CCTTCCCCTCCTGCAGCACTTTTCCGGTCTCCATATCCGTCACTGTCTTTGGTGTACCTGTGACTTCTTTTGTCCCGTGGGCTAAATGGAGCACCACATTTTGATCGACTGCGTCGTTATTATCAAAGCTTGTCGGTAAGGTATCTGCACTCACTAAGATATAGCCTTTATCCAAGTAGCTTTGGATGAGCGCTTGGTAGTCCGTTGAAACTTTGTCACCTACCACGCTTTCACTGTCTCCTGTCGCTAAGAGCTCGTCATTGGCTAAAACTTTACCGTTGTCGCCATCATCGATCACTGTATAGGTCAAACGTTGTTCGTTAGCGTCATAGTAAACAGTCACCACATTATCCTTTGAACTTGGTGTGATCGTCATTTTTTCAACGACTGGCTGATCACTTGTATATCCGCTGACTGTTGGGCTCGTAACTGCATTAAATTCTGCCGTTTCGGGTGCCCAACTTGGTTCGCCGACATTTTCTTTTGTCACTTGATCAACGGTATATGTCGGTACGAACGTGTGACTATTCACACTATCAGCCGATACCATTTGACCCGCTTTTGGACCTGTGCGGTAGACGTAGTTGATCGTTTGACTGACTGTCACTGGTGTACCCTCTACTTGTTTTAACGCATGGGTCAAGTAAACGTAGTGCTCTTGATCAGCATCTGGGTCTTCATCAAAGTTACCTGATGTTGCTTCTGGTTGGGCACTGACTAATTCGTAACCTGCTTGCGCGTAATCCCACAGCGTATTGGTGTATGCCGAACCTGCCTTACCTGTGATCGTTTGGAGTTGGTCAGTCAATTCCTTGTTAGTTCCACCATAAACATCGATATAGTGCACTTTGACGGTTTGGTCACCTGCTGTATATGTCACCACTGTGCTGAGATCTTCTGAATCATGGGTGATCGTTTGACCACTGATCTCGTTTCGATCTGGTGTATAGCCTGTGATCATTGGACTTTGGATCACTTCTGTCGTCTGCGCTGGACTCCACACTGTACTCAAGATCGCACCAGTTACTGTATCGATCGTATCAACTGAAGTAAATTGATAGTCTTTCGTGTAGGTCTCTGCCGCACTTTGACCTTTCTTTGGTCCGTTACCGTAAACATAGGTCACGGTTTGCGTCACTGTCTTTGGTGTACCCGTGACTTCTTTTGTCCCGTGCTTAACATGTACGACTACCAACTGATCAGAAGCATCATCTGTATCAAAAACCAATGGAAGGTCGTCTTGACTTACGATAACATAACCTTGTTTTTGTAAGTCTGCTATCTTAGTAGCATACTCTGTTTGTACACTTTCTGGAATATCAGTCTCTGATCCACCTTGTGCTAAAAGTGTCGCTACTACGATCTCCGTGCCAGTCTGATCATCGATAACTTTATAGTTTAACTTTTGAATATTTGGTGTGTAGTAAACGACCGTCTGTAACGCTGTTTCTTCTGTTTCATGCGAAACTTGCATCGCTGCAACTTCTGACTTATCGGCCTTGTAGCCAGCGATCACTGGGCTTGTCACCACAGTTGTCATCTGTGGTCCACTCCACTTGGTCTGAATAACTTTATTAGTTATTTGATCGACTGTCTCAGTTGCTGTAAAGCTATATTCTTTAGTATATGTCGGTGCTGCATTTTCTTCTGCATGGACGCCATCTTTATATTTATATGTGACCATCTGGGTAAGTTTAACAGTCTTTTCTTGTGTTGTTGTTCCATGCTTTAAATGGACAGTCACTACTTGATCAGCTGTTTCATCTTGATCATAGGTCGGAAGTTCTTCTTTACTTACAAGCACATAACCTTGAGCGAGATAGTTTTCGATCATATCGGCATACTTTTGACTTGTTTCTTCACTTGGAGCAGAACCTGCTAGACCTTGGCCTAAAAATTCGTTGTTGACCAAAGTCGTACTCGTGTAAGAACCATCATCATTTAATTTGCCTTGATCGTCAATGATCGTCACGAGTAGCTTTTGGATGTCTTCAGCATAGACTACACGATAAACTTGAACTTCACTGTCGCTATTTCCTGGGTTATCCGTATTATCGAATCTTAATTTAGTCGCCAAAGCTGCCGCAAAATCACTATAGGTTTTACCATCTGGAGCGATGACCGTATAACGATAACCAGTTCGAGCAAACATAGCATCTGATACCAAAGGAGCACCTGCTTGATCGTAAAACATCAAGCCATCTGTCTTACCATCGTGGAAATATGGTGCTGTCGTAGCTTCAGCTTCACTTGTCGGTATCTGCTTACTTGGATCATTATCACTTATGATCACTGCTTTTTGGAAATCAGCTGTATACGTAACGATAAAGTTTTGAGTCACGCCTTGGTTATCGATCTTATCATCAAAGATCCCCTGTTCTTCTAGCGCCTTAGCTAAACTGTCATACACTTTATTTGTCAAAGGAGTACCATTTTGATCGACTATTGTGATCTTATACGTATAGCCTGGACGTTTTAATTGCTCATCAGTCACCGTGAATTTGATCTCACTTGTTCCTGTTGGAGTTGCTTGGGTCATTCCTGCTTGCGGATCACCTGTCGCTTGATCCAATAGTTTACCTTGCAGTGAATTTTCAAAAAGTCGTGCTTGATCGACTTGATAAACACGTGTTATGACTGTCGAGCCATCAGCTTTGAAGACCGTGCTTGAATACTGGTTTTCAACGAACTTATAGCCTGTGATCGTTGGTGGTGCTGGTAAACTCAACGCTTTACCAACTTCACCTAACAGATAACTGTTTTCTAACTCATATTCTCCAGTTGCTTCATTTAACGTTGCTTTGCCGACCAGATCAGGATAGCCATTGATCGGAGCACCTGCTTGATCGACAAATTTTACAGTCGCATAAGCACCATAGCTATCCGTTATCGTTCCGACAACTAAAGCCTTTTGTCCTGTGTAACCTCCAACTTGGCGTAATGTGACCTGTTTGCCCATGTTAGTCTCACTAGTTGGTGAGTAAGCATCGAAATGATAAATGATCTTATTGCCCATACTCAAAGTAGGTATATCTAATACTAACGACTTGATCGTGCTCCAATCGGTGACTTGATCAGCAGTCAATAAAGTACTTGGTATTGGCTGCCCACTCATCCAAGTCGTGCCATCCGCAAAAGTCAATGTCTTGCCATCAGCACTTAAAACAGCTGTTTGCGTTGCATAATAAAGCGTATGTGCATCATGGAGATGATTATTCGTCGAATCTAAAGCCAATTTGCCCGCGCCACTGATATTCAAGGTAAAAGCTTGCGCAGAAGCATTAGGGTTATTACTATCTACGACACCAGCTTGCGGGAGATTCATAACTGAGATCACGTTGTTCAAAGCGTTTGCTAAGTTATTCACCATCCCAAATTGTAACGTTTGGAGCCCTTGTTTTTGCCCATCTTTTTCCAAATAATCTTTAGCGGGATAATTTGACCCTTTATCTGAAAGACTGTAATTCTTCGTCCCTTGGATAAGTGGAGCTGGCTTGACTTCTTCTGTCGCAACGATCCTAAATTGGATAGTATTTGAACCAGTATCAGTCATCGTCGTCTTAGCGATCGTTCCATCAGAAAACTGGATCTGAGTCTGTAAACTAGCTGGTAATTCAGTTTTACTCGTGTCTCCTCCGAGTTGGATCCAACTTGTATTATTCGTGTTGTTCACATTTGCCTTATACACTTGCAGGCCATCAGTCGAAATACCATTTTTCTCTAGGTAAGCTGCCGTGTAGAGTGCTGGTTCTTTACCGGGTTCGGTATAAGCATACATGTCGACGGTCGTTCGCCCAACATCAAAGCCATTGACTGCATCAGGTGCAACTTTTAAATTGAACAAGACTTTCATCTGGGGTTTTAATTCAAACCCAGTTCCTGTCCAATCTAAGATCACAACTGTCTGTCCATTGATATTTTGTTTTTGAATGATCTTTGGTTCTGGGGTGACAGGGTTTTGATATTTTTTATCATAAGTCACTTGATAGAACTTATCGCTTTTAGCAAAATTGGTCAACACTGTCTGTTCCGGTACTGTGAGATATACGATCGGTTCTCTAATAGTCCCGTATTCAACAGCCAACGCATGTCCTGGCAAGTCAGTTGCCGTACCATTCCCTTTACCAACTAAGACCCCACCAGCATCAAGGTTTGTTCCCTTACTTGGCGTTGAGACCGAACCCATGGTTTGTAATCCCATACTAAACTCGTCACCTGGTTTTTTAACATAAGTTTCGCTGCCTGTTGAAGGCCATTCATAACCTTGAAGTGGTAACTTTTTAGGTTCCGATACATTTACTTGAAATGCCGTCGTCAAACGTTTATTTTCCGATTCGACTTGGATCTTAGAACTATAAGTCTGTCCAACTTGAGCTTTAGAATTTAAATACCCTAAAATGTTGATCATCCCAGAATTGATGTCGTTTAAAGCACTCGCACCATTTGTCCCGTTGACCGAATTTTGAAGGGCGTTGGCATAATATTTAACATCAGGCGTAACATCGTAGGCCGTGATCTTGACACCAGAAGCCAATTTTTTACCCATCCTAAATTCACCAAAATGATCGATCTGTCCTGTCAATGGATCATAATGTTCACCTGCTTGCAGATGCTGCATGATCTGTGAACCATCAGATCCCGTAACGACTACGGTATAACCCGTTTGCGCTGGATTATATGACTTAAAGTCAGCATGATCATTTGTCACATTGTTGATCGGTAAGGTGATCCCTGTTGTAGTGATCTCATCTGGAAACTCAAAATGATACGTTGGTGTAAATTCTGTCAGCCCATTAGCGGTCAGACCCACAGCATATAAAACTGGGGCTGCTTTATCCCCATTATCCAAGATCGGACGCTCGACTGGATCGATTTTTTGATCACTTACGGTTGTGCCACTATTTTTAACACTATTATAGTCAGAAACAAGCACCACATCGCGATTATTACTTTGTTCACTGTTGGAATAGTGGATGATCAAGCCAAAGTTTTCATGCACGCTTGGATCATCTTTTGCCAATACATTTTGGTCAAAACCTTTCGCTTCTGGGGATAAGCCGCTTGGATCAAGGGCTTCACCGGTATCGATATTTACCGTCCCAAAATACTTTCTTTGACCATCACCAAGATCGACCCAGCCAGATGGTGCTTCACTTTTGCCAGTCGTCTGTGTACTCGTGTAATGCCCGATAAAAGATAACTTAGCACTTGTCGTGGTAAAGACGATCGGCTTTGTTGCCGTCAATATGATCGGTGTCCCTTCACCACCGGGCTGTGTTACTTGTAAATTTCCGTTTAGATACGGATCACCTGTATGCATCAAATACTTGTTAGTTTCAGTCGCATCTAACACAAAATGTTCTGGGACTGGGACTTTTACTTGCGCAAGGCCTCTGACAGTCGTTGGAACATTGGCAACGACATTACCATCCAAGATCTCCACTTGATAGAGATAGTTAGTATCAGTCGTCACATTAGTCGTTGTGTTGTCTTTATAAGCATCAGCCTTAGTTTCAACTTTAGCCCCTGCTGGTAACAAACGCTTATCTAACGTTATCTTGACATTTGTGCTGGTAGGTGCTGGAACATCATTGATCAAAAAGCTGATCTGATAGTTATCACCACTGACGGTCATCCCATCGTCTGCAATGCTATTTAAATACGGTGGGTAAGGCTCAGCACCGTTTTGGATCACTTCGGCAAAGAAATTGATCGGTTTTATCGTTTGTTTGACCGTCACATTTGTATTATCTGCCGCATTTGTGATCGTCCAAGTATACTTATAACTACCATCGCCCAAAGCTGTCTTTTGGGGCGATCCGGTAGCATCTAAATTGCCTGCAGCTTCCAAGATCCCACCTTTAGTCGCATTAGGCTTTACGATCATACTAAAAGTATCACCATTTTGCCCTGTATACTCGACTGTCATCGATAGACGTCCACGGTTAGGACTAGTATTGTCTGTCGTAAATGTATACTCAGTTGAACCATCCGCGGCAGTCGTTTTGTCCAAAGTTCCACTATTTTCTTGTGAGACAGTGGTCACATGTATTGCTTCTTCACCAGATTGCGTACTTTCATTAGATGTAGCTGCTACACTTCTAAAACTACTTGTTGATGCCACCGCTTGTGTTTGCGTAGCCTCACTTGGCTGTTCTATTTGTGTATTCGTTGTTGTTTCTTCTTTTGTTTGAATACTTTCGGGCTCTGTTTTAGTTGTAGAGGTATCAATTACTTCGTTTGATTCAGCTATTGACGTTGTTTCTTTTTCTACACTCGTTTGGTCTGTAGCAAGAGTCTCTTGTGTTGTTTGATCTGTTGTTGGCGCCCCTGATAGTGTCTTATCATCAGTTTGGATAGTTCCCTGAGCTGTCGTTGATTCTCCTAAAGTCAAAGTTGTTACTTCATCGGCTAAAGCAGGCACCTGCAACAATACAGCTGAACTAAACATCGTTATTCCAGCTATGACCCAAGTTTTTTTGCGCTTATATAACTTATAGTGTCGTTTTTCTTCAGATGTATACTTTGCCAAACGCATTTTTGTTTTTCGCATAATGCTCATCTCCCTCATCTTTTTTATGTTAAGCTGTCTTAAAAAGTTAAAACTTTTTAAAGTAAATGATCTAAGTTGTTAAAAATATTAATTTTTTTATTATCTGTATTTATACTATAAAGTTAATTTGTCTTTTTTTCAACAGTTACACCCTCTACTTTGATCTTCCATAGCCATATCGATAAAGCGATTGCGTTGTACACAAGGAAAAAGGCTATTTCCAACAATTTTTCCCTTTAATATAATTAGACCTTGACCAGAGCAACTGAGTAATAGTATAAAAAAAGATACAAGAAGCTCTGTGAAAACAGTTTAAACTATTCTCACAGAGCTTCTCTATATTTAGAAATAGATACGTGTTTTGAGATATCCAAAATTACAATAACCATAAATCATTTGCTGAATTTGTTTTATTTTACGATTTATACATTTTAGAGAATCGTCAGTACAACAGCAGAAAACCTCGTATCGTTCTAATAAAAGTTTCCCGCTACGTCTTTTAAAACGATTCAAGTACGCATTGACTTTACAACACGACCTAGCATCTAAATAATACCATTACACAGCAAAAAATAGGTTAGAAAAGTCACTTCAAGAGCTACTCTTCTAACCTAATTATTATGCCTTAGCTGCACCCCAAGTTACAGTTGCTTCAACATTAGCAACTAAAGGTTCACCGTATTTGGCATTTTTATTATCATTGTAGAAATTCCATGCTTTTTGTTCAGCTGTCTTACCTTCAGTAAACCAGAAAA
Organism: uncultured Ligilactobacillus sp.; assembly: GCF_948826705.1. Classification (NCBI taxonomy): domain Bacteria; kingdom Bacillati; phylum Bacillota; class Bacilli; order Lactobacillales; family Lactobacillaceae; genus Ligilactobacillus; species uncultured Ligilactobacillus sp. Next base: position 3,012 of record NZ_CAQLEL010000031.1, on the reverse strand, counting down.
CGTAGTGGTATGCATCTCCATTATCAGCATAGTATGTCTTAGCCCCCTCTAACGCAGTAGTCATACCGCCCAAATAACTTGCGATCTTCTCTAGGTTTTCTTGAGTAAACGCACCTGTCCCACTAAGTAATTCATTTCCCGTAGCAGAAAGTGGTTCGATCATATCAGAGGCCATAAGCGTTGTGCCTTCATCTAACCCATCTTTTAAAGCGACATTGTTACTATTCCACACTTTATTTACCTTAAAGTTGATCGTAGAGGTTGCCTTTTCAGGCGCTTTAGGTGTTTCATAACCATGTAAGAAACCGTTGTACATCTTCAATGATTGAAGTGGATGCCCTAGATCATCAAACAAGGCTACGTTATCCCATGTTGAGCCACCCCAAGTTGGTTGACCATTGTAATACATCACACTATCTGGTGCATAACCGACTGCATATTGTGAAGCCCAGCCAGTACCATACTTATCAGATGCTTCTTTATTAAACTGCCAGTTTTCCCAACCAGCCTTAACTGGGATCCATGCAGGTTCCCACCAGAAACCACCTAAGCCACCTTGAGCAACTAAAGCTTTATACATATCTGCCATCGCATCGACCTGACCTTGTGGATCATGACTATATGCTTGGATCTCTGAATCAGGTCCGATCGAATTTCCTGTACCATCCGAATCACGAACATTGTTGATCCAACCAGTTTCCAAAACAACTACCTGCTTACCATACTCTTGCTTAGCGAGTTTTTCAATACCTTCTAAGCTCTTAGGTGTATTAGCACCCCAACCCATATCAACATCATCATACCAGCCATTGCCATCATGTGTTGACCAGAATGGATAATACGACGTACCTAAAATATCATAATCAACATTATTATCGCGTAAAGCATTCATGATATTAGTATATTTAGGTACATTGGGCGTTTCTAATTGAATAGCAACTTTAGCTTCAGGCAACACATCCCGAACAGCTTTAGCACCAGCATTCAAATATCGAGAAATTTGAGTTGCTTTTTCTTTGTTGCCCCAGATATTTAGATATGATTCCCCTCGGTCACGATTGGAATAGATCCCAAAGACACCATTTGTGATCTCATTACCAACTTGGACCATATCAACATCAACACCAGCGTTTTTCAAATCATTCAAAACCTTGCTTGTGTAATTGTAAACACTCTTAGCTAAAGAATCACCCGTTTGATCTTCCCATGCTTTAGGGAGTGGTTGCTTAGCAGGATCAGCCCAAAAATCAGAGTAGTGGAAGTCAAGTAAAACTTTCAAACCATATTTAGAAGCATCTTTTGCCATTTGAACAACATTAGCTTCACTACAATCACCACCAGCATATGTGTTGTTATTAACATCGTATGGATCATTCCAAACACGTAGTCGGATCCAGTTGACCCCAGCATCTTTTAAAACTTTGTAGATAGGGGCTTCATTACCATCAAAGTCATAGAATTTTACGCCGGCGTTGATCAAAGATTGATAACTACCGATATCAACTCCGCGGATCATATCATCGGTCATCCCTTCGATCGGTTTGACCGTAACAGCGTCATAACGCAAGCCAGTATTTGTCCCTGTTTTATAAGCAAGATCGATCTGCTCATCTGTCATTTGACTAGTTGGTACACCTGTAATACCTGTTGACTCTTCAACTGGAGCCCCCCAAGTCAATGTTGCAGAGTAGCTGACCTTTAATGGTTCACCATATACAGCATCTTTATTTGCAGCTAAAAATGCTTCTTGCTTACCAACTTTCTGACCAGCAAAAGTATCATTTAGCCAAAAGACATAATGATATTCATTACCGTCTGTTCCCTTATAAAGTTTTTGGCCCTCTAGTCCTGATTCATTTCCTGGTAAACTACTGAAGATCAATTTCAAATTTTGTTCACTGATCTTTTGTCCCTTAACACCGTTCAATAAGTTTGGAGATACTTTAAAAGTATTTCCTAATTCGTCTGTACTGAGCGTATCTCCTACTTGTAGATCATCACTAACTTGTGCGTTTACCCCCGGTGCTTTGTAAACATCGGATACACTAGCAGTAAGTGTTGAATCGACCATTTCTTCCTTAGGTGCATCATCTTTACCAGGTGTAAAGATAATAATAGCAACATTTATACTATCATTCATTTCCTTAGCACCGACACCGATAGCTGCCTTAGATAAATCGGACTTTGGCGTAAAAGCAGTCATAAAATCATTTGCAGCTTGAGTGATCGCTTGTTGCATATCTTTATAACTCTTAGTCCACACTACATTTGCTGTACCTGTAAACAACGCATTATTTGCTAGATTCTTTTGCACAGCTTCAGAAGTTGCAGCTAAATTATTACGTGCAACTAATTGGGCTGTATCATGTAACGTAAAAGCTAGATAGTTATCATTTTGATTGTTCCAATCATAGTCAACATTTTGACCATAAGTTTTTTGGATATCATCAGCTACTTCTTTAGCAACCATTTCACGATAAGTTTGGATCGTTAATGGCAATAAGGTTCCATCATCATTAAAAGAGTAATCTACCCCATCGATCAAATGACTACCTGTATACATCGCACCATTATAGGTGTCAAAATAATATTTATTATTAGCGATCGTTTGCCAACCATACTGCATCCGTGCTGTATTTGGGTCATAGTAGACTGTCTTATTTTGATCTTTGATCTCTTGGAAACCAGTCAAAACTTCACCTTTATTAAATAAATACCAATTTCCATCCAGCTTTTGCTGACCATCCATATTCTCTAAGGCACCATTATATGTGTTAAAGCTATATGTTTTACCAGCAATATTTTGCTTACCATATAGCATCCAACCATCTTGGTTATAGTAAGCAACTTTTTTATCCTCTGGCAGGTATTGGAAACCCCGTTGCATTGCACCGTTCTTATCAAATAGATACCAATGATCATTGATCTTTTTTTGACCGATCGCCATCGCACCGTTGAACGTGTCAAAGTAGCGGGTCGCGTTATCTAACCACTGCCAGAGGATAAAAAAGT
>NZ_CAQLEL010000030.1:0-1722 GCF_948826705.1 uncultured Ligilactobacillus sp. | reverse complement strand
AGTGTTCTTTGAGGACATGATGAATATCCGCAATTCGCTTATTGAACTCGGCTATTTTTGAAGCGCTGCCGGTTTTGTTTGTATTTTTTTTGTTTACCTTTGGCCACTGGTTCATTCTTATCTGCGTCAGTACGATCATCTGTTACTACCACTTTGACTGGCACTTCATCTGTTGAACCATCTGGGTAAGTTACTACTACTGTCGCGTCTTTTGTACCTGCTGTTGTAGTATCTACTGGATCTTTGAACGCTACCTTTGTACCTTCTGGCAAGTCACCTAAGTTGGCGATCGAGTCTTCCGCCTTCGGTGTTTCGTTTAGCCCCACGGTTTGATCCTTTGCCACTGGTTCGTTCTTATCTGCGTCAGTCTTAGCTTTTTCATATTGAGCTACATAAGTAGCACCTGTTGTGAAATTACCTGTTGGCAATGCCGGACTCCAAGCATCAGTACCTTCTTTTTGAACAAAGCCATCATTAGCCTTAACAGTTGGAACTACTACATCACTTACCGGTGTCCCTTCTCGAACATCAAATACTGTTCGTGCTCCTTTTTCAAATGTCCCATTTGTGCCAGCTTCAAAAGTTACACGTACATACCCTTCTGGAGTTGGAGCTGTTGGATCATCTGTTCGATCGATCACTTTATCTAAAACATTTACTGTCACTTCACCTTTAGCTGTTGTTCCATCTGGATAGGTCACTGTGACAGGTACTTTATATTCACCCGGTGTTGCACCATTTGGCAAGCTACTTTCATCATCGACCGTTACCACAGGTTGTTTTTCAGCATCAGTTGGATAATCTGTTGTTACTTTAGCGATCACATCAGCTGCTGTCGTTGCTTCACCAGCCGGTTTAGTAAGTTCACCAAATGTAGCTTTATATTGGACATTATCCTTTTGCTCGTATTGAGCAGTATACGTTCCCTGTTCTTCAACAGTAGCTGGAAGTTCTGGTGACCAACCAGTATGCAAGTAATCATCTTCTGGTGTTACTTCTGGCACAACTTTGTCTAGATCAGCCTTAGCGGTACCTTTTTTCACATCATAGATAGTTGTCGTGCCATCAGTAAATTTACCATGATCTCCTGGAGCAAATGTAACTCTTACATAACCCTCTGGAGTCGGTTTTGTTGGATCATCAACTGGGATAACATTACCTACAACAACTGTTACTGTTACTTCATCCGTTGTGTTATCTGGATAAGTTACAACTGTCGGAATCTCATAAACTCCCGGAGTATTTCCATCTGGTAAAGTCGTACCTTCCTTAGGCGCAACCGTAGTTCCTTCTGGCGCTGCAACATCATTACCATCTTTGGTATATGTTACAGCTTTAGCAAGATCTTCATTTGTTGTCGGTTGTCCTAGATCTTTATTGATCGTACCACCATTTGCTGTGTATGTTTCGGCGTAATCCTTAGCTACATTAACAGTCGCATAGGTATAGTCTTTTGAGCCATCTGGATAGGTCACCACTACTGGAGTTACATAAGTTCCTTTAGTTGGTAACCCTTCACCTTTGACTGTGATCTTGCCAGTTGCTTCATCGACTGTAACATTTGCTGGATCAATAACAGTTGCATCAGCTGGTAATTTAGCTTTTTGCTTTTCTTCATCCGTTGTCGCAGTCGCAAATTTAGTACCTTCTGGCATTTGAACTTCAGTGCCGTCAGTTTCTTTATCTTTAAATGTAGGTGCTTCAACTGTCGCTTCTTCTCCT
>NZ_CAQLEL010000029.1:0-8510 GCF_948826705.1 uncultured Ligilactobacillus sp. | reverse complement strand
CTTGCCTCTTCTTGTGCGATACGTTCGCTTTCGGCTTCCGCGCTCTCGGATTCAGCAATACTTTCTGACTCCGCACGCTTACTTTCAGCTTCTTCACTAGCAGCCTTTTCACTTTCTTCTTTAGCAATGCTTTCTGATCGTGCTTCAGCTTCTGAATTATCTTCGCTACTGCTAGAGCAAGCTGTTAGAAATGAAAATGATAGGAAAATAATTGCGATAACACTCAGCAAAGAGTGCTTTTTAGACTTTTTCTCCATAATGACATACCCCTTAGATTTATTTTTAAATATAATTTAATTTTACTAAAATATTAGAGAGTCAGCCAAAGGAGATTGCTGTATAAAAACGCTAATTTAGTGTGATCGTACTAAAAAGTACGCTAGAAAAACGTGATAGCGGTGTATATTTTTATTATCGACGATCGTGACTTGTACTGTGGCGAAAATCATCGTTATCGACGGCATGATCGTCTCCGTTTAAGGTAGAAGGACTCTTGCTCAGTTACATTCTGTGTAGCGGTGACACTTTCTTGCTGTTTGGACTATAATCGGCAGTTGAGCTATCATCTGAACTGTCAGTTTCATTATCTTCAGCTGCAAAAATGTCATCATCAGCTAGAGCAAATAGGATAGTAATGGCAAAGAAAATTTTTAAGTACTTTTTGTTGGGGGATCCTAGTAGAGTATAAGCATCCTAACAAAGAAATAACTTGTAATAAAGGCAAAAAGTCGGCTACTTCCAAAACTCTTTTAAATAATAAAAATCAAAATTACTCTTAATTGTGCACAATATGCAATTTGAGAAGGACTAGTAACTTAACGGAAAAAGTGCTATCCTATAAATGTAAACGCTATCGCAAGTGGATCCAAGAAAGGGGAAAATGAAAAATATAGTTGATATCTATTCGGCGTGATCATATTTAGCTTGGTATTAACGAATTTTGTGATGAAGTTTTACATAGAGCAAGAGATCTTGCTTGAGTTTGTCGCTCATTGAGTAATTACATTGACGTGCACTGAAATCTTGATGGCGTTTGATCAAAATTTTCGGTGCTATTTGTTTAGAAGATAATGGAGGAATTTTATGAGTAAATTAGATGGTTTTAAAGATGAAGTTGTTGGTAAAGTCAAAGAAACAGAAGGTAAACTTACGGGTGACAAAGTTCGTGAGACCCAAGGTAAAGGACAAGGTTTAGTCGGCAAGGCTAAATTAAAAGCCGAAGAATTAAAAGATGATGTCAAAGCTGGTGTTGATGAACTAAAAGAAAAATTTGATAAATAGTATAAAGAGGTCCAACTATGATACAAAAAATCATAGTGGGACCTCTTTATTTACTAGGCGTTTCGTTTGTTATATAGAGTTCATGGCAATTCATGATAGAGCTGGATAAAGTTTTCCAAGTGAGGCAAGGTCAATGATAAGTAGCCATAATCACTGGTATCAACAATGCCTTTTTGCTTTAGCCGTTCACGATAGACAGACATCAAGGAAGATGAGAAGCCTAGTGCATCACGAATATCTTTGATACGAGCTCTACCACTTTGGGCGATCGCAGCTAGAACATCTTGATCTTTGACAGATAGCTCTTGCCAGATCTTTTGATAGACCAATTCCTGAAGATATTGATCAAATTCGGGTAAAAGCTGTTCGATAGTTTGCGGTTTTTGTTGATACCAGAGATAACCTAAAACTTAGTAGGCAAAAGGATAGTCCTTTGTTGTTAATGCCATTTTTTGTGCCACCTTACTGTAGTGGAAAATGGGTTAGGTGCAACTGATATGCTTGAAGATGACCAGATCAAGGATGATTATCGGATCACATATTTAAGTGATCATATCGATGCTTTACAAAAGAGTCGATATGAAGATGGGGTAGAGATCTGGGGTTACACGACATGGGGCTGTATCGATCTCATCAGTGCTAGTACGGGTGAATTGAAGAAACGTTATGGTATGGTCTATGTTGATCTGGATGAAAATGGTCATGGGTCTGGAAAACGTCTACGTAAAGCGTCATTTTATTGGTATCAAGACTGGATAAAACAACAAAAATAAAAGTATATTTGGTCGACTTGATCGCACTGGACACTATCAAGTGGACAACTAAATAATTAAAATTCTAGGCAGTCTGATTTCGGTATTCTTCTGGGGTTAGGCTGTTTAATTTTGTTTGGTAACGTTGAGTGTTGCAAAATTTGATATGATCAGTCATCACTTTTACTAGCTATTTGTATATTTCAAAACTTTTCCAGTTGTAGTCTCCAACTTTAAAATGACTCCAAAAGATTTTCATTGGTGCGTTGTCAATATATTTCCTACCCTGTGACGTACTTCTTGTTGCATAGCTTGATGTCAGGCGAACATATTGAAAACCACGATCACTGTGTAATAAAATAGTAGATCCATTTGGCGTTTTGAATGCCTTCTCCAAACTTTTTCATCACAAATGGGGCATCATTTCTTCTTTCAATTTCAAAGGCTACGATATAGCTCTTTTAGAGAGGATGAAAACTCATGGGTCTTAGAGATATCGGTGCGATTCTTAGTTCAAAATTACTTTTGAATGATCCAGGCCGTAGTAGTTATTCTAAATAGCCTCTAGAGATGTTAAAGAAAAGGCAGTGGATCCTATCCTCAATAACTGATGTGCAAAGTATCGAAATATTTGAAAATAATAAAAAACGTAACTTCACTCTAGCTTAGCGAAGTTACGTCAAAAGGAGGTTATTGTAAAATATAGCCGTCAGCGAGTTGGCAGAACTCGTTGACTTGTTCTTCTTCCCAAGCTTGATCTTTACCGAGCTCAGTTGCCATGATGTGGGCTACTTTAGGCGCCATTTCCTTTGCGACCCGAGCATCAAGATAAAGGGCGCGGATCCGTCGTGCTAACACATCGTCTAGCGTTTGCGCCATTTCTTCGCGCACTGCCCAGACTACTTGGGCTCCGGTGAATTCGTATTTAGGATGAAGTGGTAAGGCAAGTTCAGGATCATCTTCTTGTAAGCGTAAGATGGCTGCTTGGTCACTTCCGTAAACATAACGCCAATCTTTACGTTCTGCTTCAGTCGTCTTTTTAGCACCGTGGATCTTTAATTCACGGGTCACACAATCTTTTGGTGGAAGTTTTGCTACTTTGATCGCTAAATCAACTGTTTCTTCTGCCATTTGACGGTAAGTCGTCCATTTACCACCAGTGATCGTGATCAGCCCAGACTCATTTGAAAATAGTTTGTGGCTCCGTGAGATCTCTTTAGTCTTATCGCCGTCACCATCTTTGGGAGCAGCTAATGGACGTAAGCCAGCATAAGCAGCCAAGACATCAGCTCGAGTTGGTTTACGTTCGAGGTATTCACCGGCTGTCTCGAGGATAAAGTCGATCTCTTCATCCAGTGGCCGTGGCTCTAAGGTGAATTCTTTTAGTGGTGTGTCCGTTGTGCCTAAGATGACCTTATTATGCCATGGCACACAGAACAAGACCCGTCCATCAGAGGTTTTCGGGACCATGATCGCGTCATTGCCTCCTAAAAATGATCCGTCAACGATCAAGTGAACACCTTGCGAAGGACGCACGGTAGCTTGATGATCTTTGGTATCCATCTCAAGGATCTGGTCAACGAAGATCCCAGTTGCATTGATGATAGCTTTACCACGCAGACTGAATTCTTCACCGGTAAATTCATCTTTTACGGTGACACCAGCTACCTTAGCGAATTTCTTTTGGACCGAAGTTACTTTGACGTAATTGACTAAAGTTGCACCGTATTTTGTTGCTGTCTGCATAAGGTTGACAGCTAGACGTGAGTCGTCGAATTGGCCGTCATAATACATCACACCACCGACCAATTTATTATGCTTGATCTGTGGGATCGCATCGATGACTTTTGCTTTGGAATATATCTTAGAGCGTCCGATATTCAATTTGCCAGCCAAAGCATCATAGACTTTCATCCCAATACTGTAAAATGGCTGTTCCCATAATTTGTAATTGGCAATGATGAATTTTTGGTTTTTGACCAAATGAGGCGCATTTCGAGCTAAGCGCCCCCGTTCATGTAGGGCTTCTCGCACTAAACGGACATCACCTTGGGCTAAATAACGTACCCCACCGTGAACGAGTTTGGTCGAACGACTTGAAGTTGATTTAGCAAAGTCGCTTTGTTCTAATAAGACGGTCTTGTAACCACGTGAGGCTGCATCGACGGCGACACCTAAGCCAGTCGCACCTCCACCGATAACGATCACATCCCAGCCATCAGGGTTGTTTTTTAGATATTCAATATTTTTTTGTCGTGAAATAGGCATCAAATCACTCCGATCTAATTGGATTATTCAAAGTAACGTGTTGCAGCGACTGCTTTTTGCCAACCGCCGTACAATTTATTGCGTCGTTTGTCATCCATTTGGACTTCAAATCGTTTCCCATCTTTGATAACTGCTTTGATCTCATCAAAGTCTTGCCAGTATCCCACAGCTAAACCAGCAAGGAAAGCTGCACCGAGGGCGGTGGTTTCCAAGTCACCTGCGCGTTGGACAGGGGTGTTTAAGATATCTGCTTGGAATTGCATCAAGTAATCATTGTTAGCAGCGCCACCATCGACTTTGAGCACTGGAATATCGATCCCGGTATCTTCTTGCATCGCACCGAGGATGTCACGGACTTGGTAGGCGATACCTTGTAAAGTCGCTTTGATGAAATCTTTTTCAGTCGTTCCACGTGTCAAGCCAAAGACCGCGCCACGGGCATCTTGATCCCAATAAGGAGCACCTAGACCAACGAAGGCAGGCACCACGTAAACTTCATCTTCATTTTTGGAAGCAAGCGCAGCAGCTTCTGATTGACTGGCTTTTTCGATGAGTTTTAAACCATCACGTAGCCATTGGATCGATGAACCCGCGACAAAGACAGAGCCTTCAAGCGCATAGTTGATCTCACCGTTGATCCCATAACCGATCGTGGTCAAAAGGTTATTTTTGGATAATTGTGGCTTGTTGCCCGTGTTCATCACGATAAATGAACCAGTACCATAGGTGTTTTTGACCATGCCAGGTTCAAATGCCATCTGACCAAAGAGAGCGGCTTGTTGGTCACCGGCCATTCCTGCGATCGGAACTTTAGAACCAAAGAAATGATAAGTTTTAGTCAAACCGTAGATCTCTGAGTTAGAAACGACTTTAGGTAACATTTCCCGGGGAATATTTAAAATATCCAAGATCTCTTGGTCCCATTCTAAGGTGTTGATATTAAAGAGCATCGTCCGACTAGCATTGGAGTAATCGGTCACATGAACTTTACCATCAGTTAATTTATAGACTAACCAGCTATCGATCGTCCCAAAGAGCAATTCGCCTTTTTCAGCGCGCTCTTGAGCGCCAGGAACATGATCGAGGATCCAGCGTATCTTGGTCGCTGAGAAGTAAGAGTCGATGATCAAGCCGGTCTTTTCATGGAAGAGATCAGAGTAGCCTTGTTCTTTTAGTTCATCAGCGATCTGAGCGGATTGGCGTGATTGCCAAACGATCGCATGATAGATCGGTAGGCCAGTTTCTTTGTCCCAAACGACCGTAGTCTCACGTTGGTTAGTGATCCCGATCCCTGCTATCTGATCAGGCTTGACCCCTGATTCGATAAAGGCACCTGCGATCACAGATTGAACAGAATTCCAGATCTCATGTGCATCGTGTTCGACCCAACCAGCTTCAGGGAAATACTGGGTGAATTCTTTTTGGCTCGTGCCAATGTGGTTGCCTGCTTTATCAAAGATGATCGCCCGTGAGCTGGTAGTTCCTTGATCGATCGCCATAATATATTTTTCCATGTGGTCATCCTCCTGAATTGTAAACGTTTTCCTTCGTAAGTGTATCGTGTGCAATCAATAAAAGTCAATTACTTAGCTTAACCGTTGATCCATACATGGACAAAGCTTGCCAAGATCCCACCGCAAAGTGGTCCGATGATCGGTACCCAAGCATAGCTCCAGTTAGCATTAGCTTTATGGGGAACAGGTAGGATGCTGTAAGCTAAACGTGGCATCAAGTCGCGGGCTGGATTCAAGGCAAAGCCAGTCGTCCCACCTAAACTTTGACCAACGACCATGATCAAAAGACCAACGATCAGTGGTTTGAGTCCAGTGGTGAAATTTCCCAAGTTAAGCAAGATCAAAATAAAGAAGAAGGTCGCGATGCATTCGTTCAAGACGTTAAAGAATGGTCGATCGATCGCAGGACCGGTAGCAAAAATGCCGACTGAGTTGCCATCTTTGTTTGGAGTAGCTTTGAATTGGGGATAATAGTATAAAATAACGAGTGCTGCACCGGTAAAGGCACCGAGGCCTTGACCTAGAAGATAAGGTAAGACTTCATTCCAAGAAAAGAGACCAGCACTAGCAAAACCTAGTGTTACAGCGGGATTCAAATGTCCTTGTGATCCCATTTGACCAGCGATATAGACGCCAAAGGTCACTGCCATGCCCCAAGCAAGAGTAATAAACATCCAGTTTTGGCCACGAGCATAATTATCTTTTAAATTAACACCGGCACCACAGCCGACCCCTAAGAGGATCAAGACCATGGTTCCAAAAAATTCACCTAAAAAGCCTGACATATTATCCATCTCCTTTGATTTGTAATAGTTCTAGTTGTTTTTCGATCTCGGGCAGATCGACGCCAGCTTGGAGCAATGAAGCTGCAACGTAAGCACCTTCGATCAAAGCTGTATCGTACAAGTGGACTGGTTTTGTGCTAAATTCGCCAGCCATTTCGAGATTCATCTTGGCGCTACCAAGATCATAAAAGGCTAAGATCTCGGTAGCTGAATTGTCCTCTAAAGCTGCTGTGATCTTATCAAGACTAGTACCGATCTCATGGTCATCGGTACCGCCAGCAAAAGTGATCGCAATATCGGGTGCGATCTGTTTGAGTAATTTAGGGACACCCTGAGCGATCTGTTCAACGTGTGAGACGATCAATATTCCATAACTCATTTAAGATCTGCCTCCGTTTCTAATAGGGCATCAAAAAGATAACCACTTGAAACTGCTCCTGGATCGAGGTGTCCAACTGAGCGTTCACCCAAGTAAGAAGCCCGACCGCGTTTAGCAACTAGTTCTTTAGTCGCTTCGACTGCTTGGGCTATCTTTTCAACTGTTAACTGTCCAGCCGTGTATTTAGGAACAACGACTTCCCAAACATCGACCATCGTTTTGTCACCAAGATCAGCCCCACCGCGTTGCTTGATACCTAAGACTGCAGCATTCAAGAGTTCACTGAGATCAGCAGTCGTATTGCTCTTTTTGGCCATTTCTAAAAAAGCAGTCCCATATAAAGGTCCAGCAGCACCACCAACTTTGCTGATCAAAGACATCGCGACTAATTTGAGTCCAGTGGTCAGATCAGCTGGCTTTTTGGTAGCAAGTGCTTCAGTCACAGCCCGCATACCTCGAGCCATATTATTGCCGTGGTCACCATCGCCGATCGGTGTATCTAGTTCACTGAGATAAGCTTTCTTAGCATTGATCTTAGCTTCAAAAGTGTTCATCCAGGTAGTCAAGGTTTCAACTGTCAGTTCCATATCAAATTCCTCCTCACCAAGCGATCGTGTCGACTTGATAGTTTAAATATTCTAGCCATTTTTCATCAGCCAATTCGAGGACGGTCAATGAGATCCCTGCCATTTCGAGCGAAGTCATGTAGTTGCCAACTTTGCTGAAAACAGGGGTGATATCTTTTGCTTTGAGCCAGTTAAAGACATCATTACTGAAAATGTATTGTTCCATTAATGGTGTTGCGCCCATGCCGTTGATGAGCACGGCGTATTTTTTAGTAGCGTCAAACAGCAAAGTTTCATCTAGCTTTGTGAGCATTTCTGCGACTAGTTCTTTAGAAGGTTGGAGTTTTTCACGGCGATAACCAGGTTCACTGTGGATACCGACCCCATATTCGATCTCATCATCGGCTAATTCAAAGCCTGGTTTGCCAACTTCAGGAACTGTTGCGGCACTTAAAGCCACACCTAAAGTCTTAAGATGTGGCATGACTTTTTTTGCTAAGGCTTCGATCTCAGCAAGACTTGCTTTTTGATCAGCAGCAGCCCCTAAGATCTTGTGCATCAGGACCGTACCGGCGACACCGCGCTTACCTTGAGTGTAGAGGCTGTTTTCAACTGCGATATCGTCATCGACAATGATCGAGCTGACTTTGATGCCGTCTAGTTCGGCCATATCTTTAGCCATCTCAAAATTCATCACATCACCCGAGTAATTTTTGATGATCAAAAAGACACCAGCGCCAGTATCACTAGCTTTGATCGCTTCATAGATCTGATCAGGTGTTGGTGAAGTGAAGACTTGCCCACAGACAGCGGCACTCAACATACCAGAACCAACGAATCCAGCATGTGCCGGCTCATGTCCGCTACCGCCTCCGCTGACGAGCCCAACTTTTCCCTGCATAGAGGTACGATCAGCGCGCACAACAGCAGTCGTTTCTGGCAGTTGCGTTAGGTAGGTCGGATAT
>NZ_CAQLEL010000028.1:0-5771 GCF_948826705.1 uncultured Ligilactobacillus sp. | reverse complement strand
AACATTTAGCTCACCTCTCTATACCAAAAAAGATCATGGCCAGAGTGCCTGCCATGATCTTTGAGCAAGTATCTGATCACTTCTTGCGATAAGTTTCTGGTAATAAGATAATTGCCACCAGATATATCATTGACACAATAATATAGAAAATATTAGCAGATAGCAAGCCAACTGCCCCCAATATCATGCTCCAGATAACATTTAGGATCGTGTAAAAACCATAGGTCAAAGCCCAGATCACGCCAAAGAGCAAGGTCGACTTTTGGGGATTCATATTTGGTAATTCATGCGGGATATTTAAATAGATCGGATACTGAGAGAACAAGAAGATCCCACTAACAAACAGTAGGCTATAAGCTATGATCGGTGACACTCCTGCAATAAAGATCGCACTTCCGATCGCTAAAATAGCTGCACTTCCCAGTACAAGTAAGATCGGACGGCGTTTTCGTTCGACCTTGATCTTTAACATCAATAACGTTCCGACCATACCACCACCGGAAACGGCACAGATCATCGCACCCGGTTTAAAATCACTGTAAACACTAGCTAAAGTCGGCGGTAAACTGGTCAAAGTCATCACATACAAGAACAAGAAGGCGCCAAATCCTAAAGCAAATTTCCAAACAAATGGATCTTTGATCGCTTTTCCATAACTGTAATCATTTTTAACTTCAGATCCACCTGAGGTCTCAAAATTTTGCGCTTTCAACAGCCAAACGATAAAGAAGAAAATGCTAAAGGACGCTACACAACTCAACGTCAAACGCCAATTATGCGTCATTTTATCGGCAAAAAAGACAAACGCGATTGCCATGATGAAGGCCCCAATATTGTAAGATGCGGTGATAAATGACGAATAAAAGATCTTTTTGTCACGAGAAACAAATCTAACAACGATCGGATTCATATACACCATGACCATCGAACCACCTAGTGCCATGATCATACGAGCAGCAATATATAGCCAATAATTGGGCATCCAGATCGCAATCATTGAAAATGATAATAAGAATAAGGCAAATTGACCGGCGCGCTTGATCCCGAGTTTCATTAAAAATAAAGCAGCTAAGAAATTAGCGACTACACGAGCGATCGTGATCGTATAGTTGACAACTTGACTCAACACTGGTGAAACTTCATGTCCAAAGTAAGTTTGAATGATCTGCGGTCCAAGATTGGAACCGCCGACCCAACTAGCAGCAAATGTAACATATGCAGCAAACAAGGTGAAAAACATTAATATTCCTGTTTTGTGGCTGACTTCTTTCATTTTAGATCCCCTACCATTCTTTGATTGACCGATGCAGCTAACAACAAATAAGTCTGGCGCGCCTGTTTGGACTATACCACCTCACCCTCGACCATCTTGATAGCGCTATCATTTCTGGGTGATTCACTAACATAAAATTATCTTTCAAGAAGTTTTAACTTATGATAAAACCACAATAAAGTGGACACTTTGCTGTTTTTCACCCGAATATACTTTTATTTGTACACCTTTATTCTATCTTTAAAAGTAGGTTTTCGTCTAGTAAAACAACCTCGTTATGTAACCGGATACAATTAGACCGCTGAAAAAGGCCGAGATCTTCTCAGCCTTACATACCTATCACAATATTCTTTGATATATCTCTAAATCTAAATCTTTAAAAACATTGAAAATAACATGTAGCTTAGAGTCAGTTTTGCGCAGAAAATCTTTGACCGTCTGGCTTGCGATCTGAGCGGCACGCTCATTTGGAAAGCCAAATTCACCCGTAGAAATGCAACAAAAAGCTAAACTCTTTAAATTATTATCATGTGCCAGCTTTAAACAATTATAATATGCTTGCGCTAACTGTTCTTCGTATTCTGGTGTCAAGATCTTATTTTTAACGTACGGTCCCGCCACATGTAAAACATATTTGCTGGGCAAATTATATGCCTTAGTCGGTAAGACCTGAGCGACTTTCACAAAGCGTCCGACATTTTGCATGACTTGATAACATTCATTTCGCAGTTGGATCCCCGCAAAAGTATGGATCGCATTATCGATACAATTACAGTTTACGCGGTAACACCCTAGCATCGTTCTATTAGCAGCATTGACGATCGCATCGACTTTAAGTGTTGTGATGTCACCCTACCAAAGATAGATATTGTTAGCGATCGGTGTTAGATCTTTGAGCGTCGTTATTTTCTTTTGAGCTAATACTTCAGTCAAATATGCATCTTGGATCTGCTCAAATTCAGGTGTGATCGGATGCGCTAAGCGTGTATTGAATAATGCTCTTAGCATCTTTTCTTGTTCTCCTTGCGTCTGTGGGATCTTGAATTTGGCTGTTCGTGGATCTTCATTTAATAAGCTTTGGATCAGATAAAGCCGACGTTTAGTTTGGTCCATCAGTGATACCCCCATTCTTATCTAAAGTATATATCACCTTTACCCACTTTAAAATATTTTCAAGCCGATAACGGCCACGATGATCAAAGTAACACAGATCATTTGTTTAGCATTTAGTTTTTCACCATAAACAAGGGATGAACAGTTAACTTTAGTATAGCATTACTGACTGTTATTTTGATAAATTGCAATAATTATACAAAAAGCCAATCGTTTTTTGAATTTACGATTGGTTTTTTGCCTACCAAATACAAGGTAAAAGACTATTTCTTTTTAGACATTCTTCTTTTTATGCAAGGCAGATATGAAAGATACATAAAAACGCTAAACCAAAATCCATTATAGAATTTACCAGTTGTTACTAGGGTTAGTATAGCTCCTATAACACTACTCAATATTATACAAACTAACCAAGATATATACGGATGCTTTTTAATAACGCTAACTAATTTATCGAACATAAAATATCATCCCCTTATCTCGTAGCAACAACTTCACAAAAAAGACCATAGCCCTTTTGAAAATAAATTTCAATCCATCCATTTTTATTCTTATCCCACAAAAAATAAAAAGTATGCTTAATAGCATTTGCAAGAATTCTCTCAGCATCGTACCATAATAAATTTCATGACTTTCATCCCTTATTTTCTAGTTCTTTATACCTTTATTGTAACATCTACTTCACTATTTATGTCGTTCATCAGAGATAGATCTATAACTTTGATATTAAATTGAGTTTTGAACTATCTTTTTCAAGTTTTACTGGTCTTCTTATTATTTGCATTGCACCTCCTTTGAGACACAAAAATTATACTAGAGACAAATTTCAATATAGGTTAAAAATTTTATATTTATTTGACCAGTATGACTAGTTCCTGAAATCAGACAACAGTCCTAGAAGTTTTTTATTTCCAAAATAAGTCATTTAGTGTTACATCCAGTTCTTTACAAATACTGATGCAAAGATTGATCGTGGGATTATAGTCACCTTTTTCGATTGCCGAGATCGTTTGGCGTGAAACACCAACACGATCGGCTAAAGCTTGCTGTGAAAGATCTTTACCCGCACGAGCTGCTTTTAACTTTAAATTCTTCATCTTTCTTCCTCTTCCTTACGATTTAGGTAATTGCGCAAGAGGATCGTTGAGCCCACGATTATTAAGAAAATTCCTAAAAAGAGCATATATATGCTTTGGGAGCGTGTGAAATATTCATCAAAAAAGCCAAATCGATCGCCAAACACACTAAAAAAATTAGATACTCCAGTAACCAAAAAGCACCAACCAGTTAAGTTACTATTTTTAACTTTAACTGAAAAATAAGCATTACGCCAAATAGTATATAAAGCAAACACTAACGTCCCCAACCAAATATTTAGCAAAGCTAAGTCCATTTTTGATAATTGAATAATATCACTATATCTCTCAAACAAATAAATCACCACATTTAATAGCATGATCGTAAAAAAAGCATATTTATATCCCTTATTCGCGATCAATACTTGTCGTTCATCCCGCTCACCTGCGTTTTTCGTCACTACTGACCAATACCCAATAGCTAGTAAAGCAATCAAAACTAGTAAACCTATCAAATCCATCAATCATCACCTTCTTTAGCGTTATCTAAATGATTACGTAAAATGATCGTTGCCCCCATACATAAACAACTAAAACCAACAATTCCAAATTTGATCCCTTCTACGATCTCTGGTCCTCTTCCCCATAGTCCTAGGTGATCAATGACGCTAATTACTACATTGACGATCCCAGTTACGATCATTAAAAATGCAAAACCACTAGTTTTTTTAGATTTGAGTGAAAAATATGCGTGATTCCAAATTGCATAAAGCGTGGCTACTAATATACCACTCCAAATGCTCATTGTGGACGTAAACCTCACTGAAAGTTCTGGAATACCATCAAAAACACTAAGAATGTAAAAAACAGCATTCAAAAGCAAAACTGTTAACAATCCATATCGGCCCCCACGATCCATGATCGCTGTTTGCCGTTCATCATACTCATCATCTTTTTGTAAAAATAGCACTAGTCCTACCATCGCAAAAAACAAAATTACAAATACATTTGCTACCATGATATGTCCTCCTTTTCCACACCCTAATAGTAATTTAAACTAGCAATAATGTCAACTATATTTTACAAAAATAATGTATGAGTTGCATAAGTCATAAAAAAGAGTGCCATCACTGACACTCCATCCCTTATTTACCTAAAACTAATCGTCTAGTATATACTGCTTGTCCTGAATGCATGCTAGCATCATCTAGCGTCGAAATGATCCGCACCGCTCGTGTGACTGGAGGGTCAAAACTCTTATCAATGATCTCATCTAATGTTGTCAGATCTAGTTTTGATAAATAATCCCGACCAAAAGCGACCGTCGCTTGTAGATAATCGACTAACAATTTTTTATCTTTCACTTGAACTTTACGTGCTTGCTCTGGTGTATGGATCCAATCCTGTGTGTCTAAAGGTAGCTCTAAATCAAACTTTTGTACCCATCCCTGACTGGTATAGAGTGGTTCTTTTCCAGCTAATTTTGACAATTGTTGATCGATCATTTTAGCTGTATGCCAAGTCAACCATGTGACCGATTTGATCAGATCGGTCGGCATCGTGTTCAATTGTTCAACATTCATTTGTGCGATCGTCTCTAAAAAACGTTCTTCCGCCCGGTCCAGTGCGTCAACCAACATCTCTACTGTCTGCATGATATTTCCTCACATTCTTAAATCTTTTTTGGCGCCTACAACATCAAACGCTTCCATTTTCTGATCTTAGTTCTAAACGTCATAAAAGGCGCTACTGTATTCACATGAATAAACTTATAGACTTCCCATATCGTTGTTTTAGTCGAATCATCTGCCCATTTTCGCATATGCGGTTCAAATACCTCAGCTTCACTCAATTCATCTAGCATTTGATATATGTCTTGAATATTTCGGTCTAATCGTGTTTTCAATTCTGTTAGTGACAATGGAGCATAGGTTGCAGAAAAATACTGGTAAAGTTCTCCTAATTGATTCCACTTATAGTTCTCAGTTGGTGTTTTTACTGACTTTCCTTGTCTTTCATCAGCTTCCCACTGCAATAACAGCGTTGTCCAGCCTACTTGATAAGCTAGATTTTCTGCTGGCGTGCGCTCCACTTCTTCACAGCGTGCATCTTTTAAGACCTCGGGGATCTCGGCAAATTCCGCAATATACTTAGCATATGTTTTTTGGATCTCAGCTTTTAGTTCTGCTTTGTCATGATAACTTCTCCAACATTTCTGCACAAAATCTAGAAAAAGAAACAGACGGCAATAAATCATCTTCCGTAAAGATACACCTATCTACTTTGGACCATATCAACTGAAATATTTT
>NZ_CAQLEL010000027.1:0-3657 GCF_948826705.1 uncultured Ligilactobacillus sp. | reverse complement strand
TTTCAACACGCAACGTGCATATGCATCAAAAAACGGCTTGACCGCAGAAAAATTCCGCGTTCAAACCGCATAAACTATTTTTCTATTTAAACTGTATACTTGACGGACCCCAGTGCCAAATTTAGAGGACTTTTTATTTTACTTTTCTGTTGTAAGTGCTAAACTAAAGCCAAACGTATGTTCAGGAGGTTTAAAATGGAGCGCTTATTCGAAAAAGTCATTGCCCTCAAACGATACGACCGCACTTTTGACCCTTATGTTATCTGTTCTGCCTTAGATATTGAGATCTTATATTTTGAACTCGGCGATATTCTAGGATTTAAGACCACTTACTGTGAGGTCTCGTTGATCTATCTCAACCAACAACTTGCTACCACTACGCAACGCTTTGTGGTCGCGCATGAACTGGGGCACATTTTGCTCCATAAAGGGATCAGACCACTACTGCTTCAATATACGGCCCATAGTCGTTTCATCTCACACTTTGAAGCAGAAGCAGATCGATTTGCGATCATCTTGCTTTTATGTCACTATTACACCACAACGAACCTAGAAATCGATCCAGATGCATTGATGCGTGAACTCGGGATCCCTAAACATTGTAAAGCATTATTCTTAGATACATTTTCTCAAATGCAATTGCAACATCAACGACTTGCTCAGTTACTGCTTTAAAATAAAAAAAGCTACGGCCAAAACCGTAGCTTTCATGAAATATCTTAGTTTGTAAAACCGTATTTCTTGTTGAAGCGATCCACACGACCATCGGCTTGTGTGAATTTTTGCTTCCCTGTGTAGAATGGATGTGAGTCGCTGGAGATTTCCACACGAATCAATGGGTATGTGTTACCATCTTCCCATTCAATTGTTTCTTCAGTTGTTTTTGTTGAACCTGACAAGAATTTGTAACCTGTAGCAGAGTCCATGAAAACAACTTTGTGATAATCTGGATGGATTCCTTGTTTCATTCTAAATTCGCTCCTTTGCCCTGACCCATTTGCTGGACCAGAGTTATTTTCGTGTTATACAACAAATAACATAATAACACGAATCTAAATTTGTTGCAATCAGCTTTTATGATTTTTATCTTTCGATCAAAAAAGCTCAGTAAAACGTAATTCTATAGTATCTTTTTGCCCCTGAGCAATTACTGACTACTCTTCATCACGTTTTTTACGCTTAGTAGCGATACCTAGGACTCCCGCAAGTATCGACAAGATCCCAAGAGCAGATGCTTTTTGATCCTCGGCATCACCTGTTTGTGGTAGTTCAGCTGTCTTAGTTTCAGCACTTGTTGACTTAGTCGTTTCTTTAGTTGTATTCACTGCTTTAGTTGGCATGTCAGTATCGCTAGTTTTCTTGCTTTGCTCTGTTACTTCTTCTTTAGCAACTCCACCTACTGTTGTACCACTGGTAATGATATTCAACTGAGTTTCAACAACTTCGCTCGATCCATCCGGATATGTTACCAACAACGAAACATGTACAGTCCTGATTTCTGAAACATTTGGCTCAACGCTCCAAGTCACAGTAGTCCCAGCTGGTAATTTATCCAAGTTAGTGATCATTTCACTTGGAACAGGAAGTTTACCGATCTCACTGGTGCTCGGGCTAGCGACCGGCTCATTGATCTGTGCATCTGTGCCCACTTTCACTGGTACAGCTATTTCTTCAGTCGAACCATCGGGATACGTCACAACAAGTACCCCCTCTTTGTATCCTGGAGTTGTTGTATCGATCGGCACTTTCCATTCCACAATTGTCCCAGTTAGTAATTCATTCAAATTACTGATACCAGTCTTAGCATCTAGTATTTCACCCACCGATGTTTTTATCTCTTGAACAAGCGGTGTGTAGAGATCTGCATCTGTTCCGACCTTGATCGAAACTGTCACTTCCTCTGTTGTGCCATCGGGATACATCACGACGATCTCACCTTCTTTACGACCCGGTGTTGTCGTATCTATTGGTTCTTTCCAAGCGCCCGTCGTACCTTCTGGCAACTCTGATAAGTTTGCGATCCCTGTTTTTGCATCTGGCATTGCACCCACTGGTGTTTTTACCTCTTGACCTGTCGGTGTATAGAGATCTGCATCTGTTCCGACTTTGACCGAAACTGCCACTTCTTCTGTTGTGCCGTCGGGATAGGTTACGACAGCTGTACCTTCTTTATGACCTGATGCCATTGTATCCACTGGCTCCTTCCACGCAACCGTTGTGCCTTTTGGTAAGTCAGCCAAGTTACTGATCCCCGTTTTTGCATCTGGATCACTGCCGATCAATACTTTGATCTCTTGATTGATCGGTTCATTGATCTGTGCATCCGTTCCCACTTTTACGGGCACTAGCACTTCTTTTGTCGTACCATCAGGATACGTTACAACAACTGTACCTTCTTTATGACCTGGTGTTGTTGTGTCTACTGGTTCTTTCCAGACAACTGTTGTACCTGTTGGCAGATCTGGTAAGTTTGCTATCCCTTCTGTGGCTGCTGAAGTCGATCCCACTTGGGTCTTTACTTCTTGACCTGTTGGTGTATAGATCTGTGCATCCGTTCCTACTTTCACTGGTACTACAACTTCATCAGTCGTGCCATCGGGATAGGTTACGACGATCGTACCTTCTTTATGACCTGGTGTCGTTGTATCCACTGGTTCTTTCTTCCATGCGACCGTTGTATCTGTTGGCAGATCTGACAGATTTGTGATACCGGCTGTAGCTTCTGGTGTTTCACCTACTTGTGTCTTTACTTCTTGGCTGATCGGTGTATAAAGTTCCGCATCTGTCCCCACTTTTACCGGTACTGTCACTTCTTCTGTCGTACCGTCTGGATATGTTATAACAACTGTACCTTCTTTTGTCCCTGGAGTTGTCGTATCCACTGGTTCTCTCCAGGAAACTGTTGTGCCAGTTGGAAGGCCATCCATATTTTGGATACCTTTCTTAGCATCTGGATCACTGCCGATCAATACTTTGATCTCTTGACTGATCGGTTCATTGATCTGTGCATCCGTTCCTACTTTTACGGTCACTAGCACTTCTTCTGCCGTACCGTCTGGATATGTTACGACAACTGTACCTTCTTTATGACCTGGTGTTGTTGTGTCTACTGGTTCTTTCCAGGCAACTGTTGTACCTGCTGGCAGATCTGACATATTTTCTATGCCGGCTATAGCTTCTGGGATACCATTCAACTCTACTTGTACTTCTTTTGCTTGTGGTTCATAGATCTGTGCATCCGTTCCTATTTTCACTGGTACTACAACTTCATCAGTCGTACCATCGGGATAGGTTACGACGATCGTACCTTCTTTATGGCCTGGTGTCGTTGTATCCACTGGTTCTTTCCAAGAAAACGTTGTGTCTTCTGGTAAGTCAGCTAAGTTACTGATCCCAGCTTTTGCGTCTGGATCTTCGCCTATTGATGTTTTTACTTCTTGACCTGTTGGTATATAGATCTCAGTATCTGTACCTACTTTCACTGGTACTGTCACTTCTTCTGTCGTGCCATCGGGATAGGTTACAACAACTGTACCTTCTTTATGACCTGGCGTTGCTGTATCCACTAGCTCTTTCCAGACAACTGTTGTACCTGTTGGCAGATTTGGTAAGTTTGCTATCCCTTCTATAGCTTCTGGAGTCGATCCTACTTGGGTC
>NZ_CAQLEL010000026.1:0-6717 GCF_948826705.1 uncultured Ligilactobacillus sp. | reverse complement strand
TTAATTTTTATATCCCAATCTTTGAGTGGTGTCCCCACAGCTTCAATTTTTTGTTTAATTGATTGTTCGATTTCGTTTAAAATAGACCATGATTCACCAATTTTGTAATCGATCGGAATATTATGTTGTCGAATATAATCGCTCATTTAATTAAGACGAGGTGTTTTCTATGATATATGGATATATCCGTGTAAGTACGGATAAACAGACAGTTGAAAATCAAAAATTTGAGATCGAAGAATTTTGCGAAGAAAAAAATATTAAAGTTGAGAAGTGGATATCTGAAACAATCAGCGCGACTAAAAAGTTGAATGATAGAAAGTTTGGCCGATTACTGAAGAAATTGACTAAAGATGATATTGTGATTGTTAGTGAAATTTCAAGATTAGGTAGAAATCTAATGCAGATTATGGGGATTTTGAATGAGTGTATGGAAAAAGAAGTAATGGTTTTAACGGTGAAGGAGAGATATGAACTAGGAAATAATATTAACTCAAAAGTTTTGGCTTTTGCTTTTGGATTATCTGCAGAAATCGAAAGAAATTTAATATCGCAGAGAACAAAAGAGGCATTAGCTAGAAAAAAATCTGAAGGAGTACAATTGGGACGTCCTAAAGGAATAAGTGAGTATAAATCTCTCAAGCTATATTCTAAAAGAGTAAAAGTAAAAGAGATGATCGATGAAGGAAAATCATTCTCGTACATTGCAAGAAAATTAAAAGTAAATAGAATAACAGTCAGCAAGTTTGTTAGTAGAATGCTATTAGAGGAACGAGATAAGCAGAAATAGTTCTTTATTATGTAACCTAATTAATATGGTATTATCTAATTTATTGTCTTCCCATGAAAGCTAGATGAGATATATCATGAATACTATTTGGCGATCACTTTTATGTTGTTAGCCTTGCTCTTTTCATGGCCATTGATCAATGATCTACCGAAATATCTCTTTTTTATCTCTTTTAATTTTATCATTGCTTTGAGCAGTGAGATCTTAGTCGTCCGCACGTATCGTGTCGATTCAAGAGCCTGTGATCTTACCAAAGGGATTTTAGCACTCTCGCAGTTAACATTTGCAAGTACGTTCTTTATTTTTTGTTGATTTAAACATTGCAGTATAGAAAAGAACTAGTTGCGCTCATTGTGATCATGATTAGTCTCTTTTATAAATGCATCTAGGGTTGATGAAAAATATTCAAAAGTGTTATAGCAACGCTTTAGTCAGCAATGTTATAACACTTTTTGTATGGACTAAGTTATAATACTTAGTCTTACTCATATTAAAAAAATAGCAAACGTTTGGAAATTGCGAAAGTTTGGTAATCTGAATAATATTCATATAGGACTAATTTATAAAAAACAAAATGTTCTAGCTTTAGGCGTCCATGTTTTAAGATCATCTGATATAAATAATATTAACTTTGTATTGATCAATCAATAATGAGATTCTAGGAGAAAAAGTATTATTGGGAGAGAATAAATAAAAATTCATGGAGATATAAAACTATTTCGTTGATTTCTGATAGCATATATGCTAATTTTGGGATATGGAGAAACCAAAATTTGAATTTTATGAGCGACCTAATGGACATAATGAGTTTTTGGAATTTTTAGAAAACTTACCGCAAAAAGACCAAGAGAAGTTAATGGCGGTTATCTATAAGGTCCAGATACATGGATTGTTGACCGCTATAAAAATGAAATGGGTAAAGAAACTAGACGATAACATATTTGAGCTTCGATCGGAAGTGGGAAATAATATTCAAAGAGCTCTATACTTTCACTGGAATGGAAGTCGTTATATTATTACTCATGGATTTAGTAAAAAAACACAGAAGACACCTAGAAAAGAGATTTTACATGCACTAGCGATTTATAAGGAATTTGAGGAGGAAAATGATGCCAACAGTTAAATTTGATGATTATTTGGAAAAGAGGCTCCAAGATCCAGAGTCAAGATCCAATTTTGAAGCAGAGAGTTTGAGACTTGAAAGTGCAGTAGCTTTATTGAAGGCTAGAGAAGATGCTGGTTTAACACAAAGAGAGTTAGCTAAACGTGTTGATATGCCACAATCAACGATTGCACGTATCGAGCGTGGAAACAATACTAGTGTCGATACACTTTCCAAAATAGCTAATGCATTAGGTAAAAAGTTAAAAGTAGAGTTCGTTAATATGTAACAGATAGTAAATGTAAACTTATATGTATAGTAACTGTTTTTGGTTGATTATGTAATTATTAGTGTATGACAGAATGCAAACTGCATTGCGCAACAATAATGGTGTTTTACCGATTTTAAAATAAATATGCTTAAAAACTGCAAGTTTTGGCTACATTGATATATTTATGGTCCAAGCTTGTAGTTTTTTATACTATTCTATTGTTCCTGATATATCAATTATGTATAAAAAATAACAAACGCTTGGGAACTGCGAAAGTTGGGGGATGCACCTTTTTATAATTATATAAGTCTTACTAGTAAAAATTAGCTAGCTATGAATTCATTTGAGATTTGCTTGGAAATGGGGAATAATAGTCAAAGAGTATTAAAGTTTCACCGAATAAGAAATTGCTTTGTTATTGTACATATTTTTAATAATACCTTACAGAAGATACATAAAATAAAAATTATTAGGGGATGATCATATGAAATATAATTTAAACATAGATCAGCTAGCCGGTTGTCTGTTAGGAGGAGCTTTAGGGGATGCGTTAGGCTATCCGGTCGAATTTGAGAAAGTTTCGCAGATGTCTCAGGATCATGATTTTGATAATATCGTAGGCAAACTTATAGTATCAGATGATACCCAGATGACACTTTTTACTGCTAATACATTGCTTTTAGATGGAAAATTGCGTATTAATACATGGAATTGTTATCAAGATTGGCTTGAAACACAATTTAAGCAAGGAAAAAGTGAACTGAGTCATCGACCAATTTCGTGGTTGATGGAGTATCCTGAGATGTACGCCAGTCGTGAACCAGGTCGTACTTGTTTGATGACATTGATGCGTGGGATCCCAGGAGACTTAACTGAGCCGATAAATCAAAGCAAAGGGTGTGGAGCTTTGATGCGTGTTGCACCGCTAGCATTTATTGATCGGGAGGATCCATATTCGGCTGCGATCGAAAATTCAGCACTTACTCATGGACATCAAATGAGTCATATATCTTCAGCTGCTTTAGTTGGTTTGCTTAGATATATATCTGAAGGTGAGACTTTACGTGCCAGTGTTTCTTTGATGCGACAAGATATAAAGCGGATCTTTGTGGGGTCTTTAGAGATAAAAGTATTTGACGACTTGTTGCAACAGGCTGTTTTGGCAAGTGAGAAAGATTTTGATGATATGGAGATCATTTCAAGGCTTGGTGAGGGATGGGTAGCAGAAGAAACGCTAGCTATTGCGTTGTATTGTTCGCTAAAATATCCCAATGATTTAAAAAAAGCACTTCGAGTAGCGGTATTTCATGATGGTGATTCGGATTCAACGGGATCAGTAACTGGTCAGATATTGGGAACATTGTTGGGGGCAAAAAAATTACCACAAGAAGAGATAAAAAGATTGGACTTGCTCAAACCACTGATGAAAATGATAGAAAGACTATCATAAAGATCGTAGTGTTGACATTTTTATACGAAAAGATGTAAGTCTATAATTACCATTATTTTCTAGAAACGATTTTCTCAGATGATATGCGATATCCTCCATACACTAATTTAGGGAGGATCGTAAGTGAGATACATTTCCCAATTAATTAGAAAACATAATGGGGTGAGATACATCTTAAAGGTATTATATCATTATCCTCAAGTAAGGATATGTGGATACTGGTGTTGACAGTAGTAAATAAAATTAAGAAAGGAAAAGCTATATGTCTCCTAAACGATGTGATCATTTGATATAAATGCTCATGTTTTATATAGCCGGAAATCTAGTTATGCCAATAAAAGATTTTTCGAGTATCTATAATAAATATGTGGATACTCCTGAGAAGAAATTTTATGCTAGTCAGATCGATGAACAATTAAAAGTTTCTGTTTTATTGCGAGAAATGCGTGAACGTGAATTAGCTAAGAAAGAGGGAAAACCTTGATCAACTATTGCTTGCATCGAAAATGATTCAATGAATGTAATGTTTGACATAATAGCAGAAATTACAAACTCATCTTGTTTTGAAATTTCATAAATAATTCGAAAAGAGTACAAGCAGAGATATAAGTGCGCTTTAGAGTAATATAAAAACAGCGCTTACCCTCTAAGTTGGACAAGAGAATCAAAAAAGAAGTGTGAGCTTTTTAGTCACACTTCTTTTTTGTTAGTATTTGTTGTTTTTCTGTGAATGTAATAACTACCTCTTTGATGGTTAATTTCATATGTTTGCCTAGAGTGTGTATTTTTAGAATTATTTATAAAAAAACAGAAATATAAATTACTTTTTAGCCGTAGATTAACATTTGAGTGCATATGTGTACAGCCTTTTTAGCAATAATAATAAGTCATAGAAACTAAAATTAGAAAATGAATTGAAAAATATTAAAATCGGTGTTAGTATTCAGCTTAAATACATATGTCGATGAGGAGAGATCTCATGAAGAAAAGAATAGTTCTAGTACTTGTCGCGATTTTTTTAGTGCTAGCTGGAATAGGAGGAACAAAGAAAGTGGTCGAAATGAGACAAGCAGCTCAAAAAGAGCGCCAGATAGTTTTTTTGAAGGCGCATGAAAAAGAACTAATCAATTTTATCAAAAAATATAGTTCACAAGAAGAAACAGTGGAATTTGATTGGGAGACAGTAGAAGCTGGAAAAGGAAGGGCATTTATAAAGCCTACATTGACTGTGAATTTTGATGTTAGTAACAGCCCAGTAAAAAGCTACAATAATCGGGGGTATGTACTTAGGGTAGAAACTGATGTGGATAAATTAGACAAAGTTGAGGGGTTAACAGTATTGAACGGAGAAATAGGGTTAAAGATAAGGGAGGAAAAGAATGCCCGATTTAGAAAATAACTACAATGTATATGCAAATTTAGTGCAAGTTGCGTACCCAAGAGGTGATGCGTCTTTTTCACAGGAATTGATTATAGAAAGGAGACAAACTTCTACGCAAATAATATTTACCTATGCCAAGGACGCTTATGGTAATGATGCAAGAAAAATCTATCTCTAACACGACAAACTCGAGACAGTAACAGAAAATGCTTGGTTTGGTAGCGAAAAAACATATCAAAAAATTTTATAGGAGAAAAATCATGCAGAAGAAAAGAATAATTCTAGTATTTATCGCGATTTTTCTAGTACTAGCTGGAATAGGAGGGACAAAGAAAGTGATCGAAATAAGACAAGAAGCGCAAAAAGAGCGTCAGGTAGCTTTTTTGAAGGCACATGAAAAAGAGATGACGGAATATATCAAAAAAAATAGTAGTGATGATATTAAGGTGAAATATTACTGGGACACAGTAGAGAGAAGCAAAAGTATGGCATTTTCCAGACCGACACTGTCTATAAGATTTGATGCTGTTGATAAGAAGAAAACAAAAGAAGAAAATTACTATAACGAGAAGAATACTTTAGTAATGGACACTGATAAGGAAATGACTAGAATTAACGGTATGTGGACAACAGGAACGATCATTGAAAATTCGTATATGGGGAAATGAATATGGCTATGTCAGATAATATAGAAAATATTTATGTAAATTTATCCCAAAGTACATATGTAAAGAAGCATAAAAGTTTCTCGAATGATGCACTAAAAAAGTGGAAACAAGATATTTTATCATCGGGCAATTCTGTTCCATTCACATTCCCCCATGCCAAAGACGCCTATGGTAATGATGCAAGCAAGGTCTATCTCCAACCCGACAAACTTAAGACAGTAACAGAAAAGGACTGGTTTGGTAGAGAAAAAACGTATCAAAAAGGTCTGCTGACCGATGAAAAGGCTGGGTATAATTCCTATTACGTGACTGACACCCAAAAGTTAAACAACGAGACTAAGCATACATATTTTGCAACTCGAGGTAGTGACGCAATGAGTTTGAATACTTTGAATGATTGGGTGAGCAACAACGGCTCGTTTACTTTATTCAACACCTATATCCCTCAGGCAAAACTTGCTAGTAAAGCGATGCAGGCTAAGGTAAGTGAATTGCGTAAAAAAGCTCCTAATGCTACGATGGCGGTCACCGGGCATTCGTTAGGGACGATGGTCTCGATCCAAGCTGTGGCTGATTTGCCCGACGGGGGTATGTAGGGGCGGACGGGCCGGGGAGTTTCCTTGGGCCGGGGGTTGACGATGTGCTCGATTATGGTCTCGCCCGGGCCGTAAGGATAGGGTATGAGGCACACAGCGGCCGCCAGGGCGGCGAACACCGCCACGATGATGCCTATGCCCCAGCGTACAAGCGAGGGCGGTATTTCGCCGATGAACCTACGTACACGTTCCGATTTCAGTTCGATTTTATCTTCCATAAGGGCCAAAATAGCTTTTGTGTTTTTATGATTTTTTGTTTCCTCTGATTCGACAGGAGGCGTTAGCCGCCGAGCTCGAGCTGGCTTTTGACCAGGTTGTAGTACAGAACAGGTCTTTTACCCGCTCCAACGGGAGATCGGTCTGCTGTGCAGCCATTTGAGCGGCAATTTCCCGGATGCGCTCATAGCGCTCCCGATCATACTTGTCATGGCCATAGAAGAGCCCCGCTTGGGCCAAAGC
>NZ_CAQLEL010000025.1:0-6372 GCF_948826705.1 uncultured Ligilactobacillus sp. | reverse complement strand
TAGCTAGGGTACTTTTTCCTGAGCCACTTCGACCTAAAATTGCCAACTTTTCACCTGGACTTATTTTTAAGTTGATCCCATTCAACACATTATGGTGTCCATCGGCATAAGCATATACCAAGTCTTTAACTTGCAGTTCATAGGGTGCTGTAACTTCCGGTGCTTTTTTACGTTCTTCTGGACGTGGCAAAGCATTCAAGCGCTTGATCGAATCTAAATACACATTTGTCTCTTGTGCAGCTGTTGGCAGTGGCATAAAGGCATCTGCCAAAGGAAAAACGCAGAGCACAAATGCTGCGATCCAGTTGATCGAATCAGTCTCAGTGCCACCAAAACGACCTGAAGCCCAAATGATCAAACTAACAACGATCGCTAAAAAGATAAATTGTCCCACTAGGTCTCGGCGACGTTCAAATTTTCGCATTTTTGCTTGCGTCATAAGCAATTTAGCTTCATTTTCCTCGTGTCGTTTACGATAATCATTGGCACGTTCCGAAAAGATCCAGTCCGAGACCCCCAAGACATTATCGGTAAGATCAAGGTACAACGCATTTTTGATCTGCTTTTCGTACTCTTGGCGTGCCCCATTGACAACAACTGACCAAAGTGGGAGCGCAAAGATCAACAGCCCGTATAATACAAGCATCCATAAAGCAAACAAAGGTGAGATCACGCCTAAACCAACAATGATAAAAACATAAAGTCCACAGACTGTAAAATATGGGAAAAGTGTCCGTAAATATAGATTTTGAATATGGGCAACATCTTCTGATAACAGGCCTAAGATATCTCCCAAGCGATATTTGTTATTGAAAAAGACCGCATCTCGTTCCAAAGCATCATACATCTTGCGCCGAAATTCTGAGGTCATCTTAAAGACCCAGTTATGGCTGGTCAACCGTTCTAAATAGTGCAATAATGGGCGAAAGATCCCAAATGCCCTCGTCAAAACGATCGGAACGTAGACTAATAAGATATTTTCCGGTGGTGTCGCTGATTTTGTGATCAGATATCCACTAGTAAACATTAAGCCCCCTGCACAGATAAAAGTTAAAATGCCAAGGAAGATCGCCAGCCAAAGCGTTTTTTTATAGTGCTTCAAAAACGGCTTGACCCAGCTATCATGTTGCAAAGCTTTAAAAAATGATAACTTATTTAGCATCTGTATCCCCCCTCATTTCACTTAATAACTTACAGAAGTATCCATTTTTAGCTAAAAGTTCTGCATAAGTACCACTTTCAACTAATTTCCCTTCATCCATGACCAAGATATAGTCCATTTGGTGCATCCAATGCAGACGATGTGTAGCAAAGAAAACTAAACGATCTTGCATCAATGGCATCATTTTTTCTTTTAATTCCAATTCAGTCTCGATGTCTAAGTGTGCAGTCGGCTCATCAAAGATCATGATCTTGCGTTTTTTATCCAAAAATGCACGCGCTAAAGCGATCCGTTGGGCTTGTCCACCTGAAAGTGCACGTTTTCCACTCCCGATCTTAGTGTCCAAGCCTTCAGGCAACTCAGCGACTAAGCGCTCAAGGCCGACTACTTTGATCGCTTCATAGATCTCTTCATCCGAAACATTTGGCGTATAAAATGCGATGTTTTTTCGTAAAGTGTCTGAAAAAACATAAGGCGATTGGGGGATATAAAGCACTTGTTTGCGCCAGTCAGCTAGATCTAAATTAGGTAATTTATGCCCTTGAACAGTAAACTCACCTGTGCTAGGCATATAGAATCCACTTAACAAATTGATCAAAGTCGTTTTACCTGAACCACTCATGCCAATGATCCCAACTTTTTGATAGCCTTTGACCGTAAAACTCACAGGCGCGATCCCATTTTGTTCATCATAGCTAAAACCCACTTGTTTGGCTTTGAAGCTATCTTTTGCTTGCCACGAAGCCAATTTGACTTCAGACACTTTAGGTAGTGGTGTATGGATGATCTTAGCGATCGCATGAAATGAGTTCTTACCATTCAGGGTAGCATGATAGTCATTAGCAAAATTTCTGATCGGCAAGAAATATTCAGGCGCTAAGATCAAGATCGATAGACCATAGAAAAGTGACATTTGTTGATCGATCAATCTCAACCCTAAAAAGACAGCCAAAACAGCGATCGATAAAGTCGTAAAGAAATCGAGCGCAAAAGTTGATAACATGGCTACGCGCAATGTCTGCATCGTAGTCTTTCGAAAGTTTTCGCTTGAACGATAAACACTCTTAGAATATCGCTTACTCAAGCCAAAATACTTTAAGGTATCAATGCCCCGGAGAGAATCGATAAAATGATTGGATAGGCGTTGAAACGTCGAAAATTGACGATCAGCTTTAGCTTTGGCCGCAAAGCCTAAAATGACCATGAATAAAACGATCAAGGGGTACACTAACAACATAATGATCCCAGAAGTAATATCCATCCAAAATGTTACTAACAAGATCAAGACTGGCACGATCGCCATGCTCATCATTTTACTCAATAATAATTTGATGTAATTTTCTACTTGAAAGATACCATCCAAAGTCAAAGTTACTAAATTACCTGTTCCTTGAGTTTGGACCACTCCAGGCCCTAGAATAAATATCTTCTCCAACAATCGTTTACGCATTTCTTTAGCACTTTGCCGCGCATAATCATCTAGTAATTTGGCATCGATCAGATCTATTCCTTGACGCAGGATAAAACAGACCGAAAAAGCACAAATATTGAATACTTGACTCTTCAGTGACTTTCCCAACCACAGATCAGTCAAAGTAGCACTTAAAAATAAAGCTTGCCCTATGATAAGTAAAGCTTGCAGAAACGAGAGTCCTGCAAGCTTTACCATGATCTGTCTTATTCCTGCCAGTTTAAACAGCAGTTTATCGACCATTATTTGACTACCTCCGCTGTATGCACAACTGGAAGTGCGATCCGCTTTCTAAAGATCCAGTAAGACCAGATCGTATATGCCAAAACAAATGGCAACAAGCAGATCGTTGCGATCGTCATCACTGTCAAAGTGTATGAAGTCGATGAAGCATTTTGGATCAAGAGATCGTATTTATCACCCAAGCTAGAGATCATCACACGTGGGAACATCCCCACAAAGATCATTGCGACCAAAGAGACCATCGTCAGACCACTTGAAATAAACGCCAACATCTCATTACCCTTAAATGTTGCTACATGTCCTAAAACGGCAAAGATAACGATCAAAAGAACAGTGATCAACGTTCCGATCGGACGAACTTGGAAGAAATCGGTCTGGAAGAATAACAATACCGCAAAAACTACCAAGCCAACATATAAGATCCAATAGAGAAATTCTGCATAATTGCGTGCACGTTCTCTGATATCACCAAGGGTCTTTAACGCAATGTAATTTAAGCCGTGTAGATAGGTCAATAAGACTAACGCTACCCCACCAACGATAGACATTACATTAAAGTAATCAAAGAACCCTGCATTCATGTTTCCATTTGCATCGATCGGCATTCCTTGGATCATCGAAACAAACATAACACCCAAGAAAAATGGTACGATCAAACTTCCTGCTGCTAAAGCAGTGCTCCAAATATGCTGTTTCTTTGGATCACTAGCCGTTCTAAACTCAAAAGAAACACCACGAATTATCAGACCGACTAAGATCATCAATAAGATCAAGTAATAGCCACTAAACAATGTAGCATACCAATATGGAAATGAGGCAAACATCGCCCCACCTGCTGTGATCAACCAAACTTCATTTCCATCCCAAACAGGCCCGATCGTTTCGATGATCTGTGAGCGTTCATCCTCATTGTGAGCTAATGAACGTGTAGCCATTCCAACCCCAAAATCAAATCCATCGAGGAAGAAAAAGCCTGCAAATAGGACGCCGATCAAGATAAACCATAAAATTTGTAAGAAACTCATTTAAAACGCCCCCTTATCAAATGGATCTAAGATCTTTTGGGCATAACCATGACCTTGCATTTGGGTCGGATCATTTCTCAATTGACGTTTTACCAGTCCGATCATTACGATCGCTAAAGTCGTAAAGAGCGTGAAGTAAACGATATTTGAGATCAGCAGAGAGGTTGCCGATACATTAGGTGAAACACTTTGTTGGATCGTAAAAAGACCGTAAACAGTCCATGGATAACGTCCAAATTCAGTAATGAACCACCCAGCAGTATTAGCAATAAACGGTACAAATGTCGTAAGTGCTAATGCCCATAGCATCCACCGTCGCTGGTATAATGTCTCCTTCTTTTTACGTGTCATCAATAAACCAACAAAGGAGACTAAAATGATCCAGGCTCCAAAGCCAGCCATTACTCTAAAACTCCAGAAAAGTGTGTTTACCGGTGGGATATAATCCATCTTAGTCCCATCGATCGTTGTACCATACTTCTCTTTCATCTCAGCATTGATCTCATCCATCCCCTTAACTGAACCAGATGGTTTGTTATAGGATAACAAGCTCAAAAGAACTGGAATATCAACTTTATACTTAACAGTATGATTCTTAGTATCTGCGATCCCTACTGCAGTCCACGGTGCAGGATCTTCTGTTGTTTCGTAGATAGCTTCTGTTGCAGCAAACTTCATCGGTTGTTCAGTTACCAGATATTTCATCTGGAAGTCACCGACCAAGATCGTGCCAACTGAAAAGATCATTGCCATCCAAAGACCAAGGCGCATTGATTTTTTATAGAGAACTTTAGCTTCTTTAGTAGTATCTTTCTTTAACATTTGGAAAGCCGTCAATCCAGCAAGGATAACTCCTCCCATTGTCAAAGCTGCTAAAATAACATGTCCATATTCAAACCAAAGCTGTGGATTCGTCAGTAATGCAAAGAAATCGACCATTTCTGCACGACCACCTTTGATCGCATAACCCACTGGATGTTGCATAAATGAGTTAGCTGCTAATATCCACAGTGCAGAGGTCAGTGTGCCAAAACAGACCATCCACATGAAAAATAAGTGCGTCCCTTTCTTTACTCGATCCCAAGTAAACATCCAAAGACCGATGAACGTAGATTCAATAAAAAATGATAATAAAGCTTCTAAAGCTAGTGGTGCCCCAAAAATATCTCCCATAAAGCGAGAATAATCAGACCAGTTCATCCCAAATTGAAATTCTTGGATCAACCCGGTAACAACACCAACAGCAAAACTCAATAAGAAGATATTACCCCAGAATTTAGCTAATTTTTTATAAGCTTCATCCTTCGTGCGGACATAGACTGTTTCTAAAATTGCAACTACAAACGCCGTTCCGATCGAAAACGGTACAAAAAAGAAGTGAAAGACCGTTGTCATCGCAAATTGAAAACGGGCTAAATCTACAATATCCATTCTTATCCCTCCATTCTAAAAATTATTCCATAGTAAATTCTATACATCTTAAGTTTACTCTTGCAACTAAGCGTTTTCAATTATTTAACTCTTTAAATACAGAATAATTTAGTTTTTTTTGTATTTTTCAATTTAAAATTTTAAAATATTCTACTAACGTATACTATAAAAATAAACCCTCTAAGTTACGTTTCTAACTTAGAGGGTCCATCCTATATGAAAGAAATACTCAAAATATTTTTAGTATTTCTTTTTATATCCAAAACTAACTAAACTTAATAGCATCAACAAGAACACTCCCACAACCGTTGTACGTTCAGAAGATTTTTCACCTGTCTGTGGCAAAGCATGTTTATTATCAGCGTCTTGTTCTTGAGACTTTCTCACTTTGACATGAGCACTAGCTCCTGATCGATCACCAACTTTAGTCAGATTTAATTCTTTACCTACTTTACCTCTCTTCTCTGATGAAGTTTCTTTCTTTACATCCATACTTACTTCCACTGAAACTAGTAGTTCATCTTTTGTGCCATCTGGGTAGGTCACTTCCAACTCACCTGTTTGTTGACCCGCCTTATTTGTATCCACTGGCGTCTTCCATGTCACTTTTGTACCTTTTGGTAACTTAACGCCTGGATCTAATACTTCCGCTGGATCTAACTTCTCCCCTATGTTAATCATAGAAATTCCTTTTATTTCGCAATACTTTTTTAACAGTACTTTTTTAACTCCTCTACCTTGTCTAAACGCTCCCAGCTTACATCCAAATCCTGGCGTCCAAAATGGCCATAGGCGGCGGTCTGCTTATAGATTGGCCTTCTTAAATCCAACATCTGGATAATGCCTGCCGGACGCAGATCAAAGTTTTCACGGATAATTTCCACCATAAAATATAGGGCATGACAACTGCCACGCCCCACATTTCTGATCG
This sequence comes from uncultured Ligilactobacillus sp., assembly GCF_948826705.1. NCBI lineage: Bacteria > Bacillati > Bacillota > Bacilli > Lactobacillales > Lactobacillaceae > Ligilactobacillus > uncultured Ligilactobacillus sp. Next base: position 109 of record NZ_CAQLEL010000025.1, on the reverse strand, counting down.
TTCTAACGACTTTTCAATCTTCCATTTCTGTCCTTACAATTCATTCTGCTTCTCATACAGATTATTTCTCTCTTTGCAAAGTTGTTTCATTCGCTTTAACTACGCCCGT
>NZ_CAQLEL010000024.1:0-5332 GCF_948826705.1 uncultured Ligilactobacillus sp. | reverse complement strand
ATGCAATATGGTTGGCAATGGGTAAATAATGCGACCCATTACTTTGATACATATGATGGGGCGATGGCAGTCGGTGAAAAGAAAATAAATGATCATTGGTATCTCTTCGATAAAGATGGCAATATGCAACGAGGCATTCAAGATCTTCGTCCGTACGGATCAGAAAAGCATGCATATTACAATGAAGACGGCTGGATGCAATATGGTTGGCAATGGGTAAATAATGCGACCCATTACTTTGATACATATGATGGGGCGATGGCAGTCGGTGAAAAGAAAATAAATGATCATTGGTATCTCTTCGATAAAGATGGTAATATGCAACGAGGCATTCAAGATCTTCGTCCGTACGGATCAGAAAAGCATGCATATTACAATGAAGACGGCTGGATGCAATATGGTTGGCAATGGGTAAATAATGCGACTCATTACTTTGACACATATGATGGGGCGATGGCAGTCGGTGAAAAGAAGATAAATGATCATTGGTATCTCTTTAATGATCAAGGTGAAATGCAACGAGGATTACAATATTTACCTAAGGAAAATAAATTAGTGTTGTATGATAACGATGGTTGGATGCAATACGGTGAACAAGCTGTAGGTAATAAGAAGTATTATTTTGATACATTTAATGGTGCTTTAAAAGCTACAAGTTTAAATAATATAGCTGATCGTTGGTTTTTATTTGGAGATACGGGCGATCTTTTGACAGGTATCCAAGAGGTAAATGGTGAAAAGCTATTTTTTGATAAAGATACAGCACAATTAAAGACAGGTTTACAAAAAATAAATTCAAATATTGTATATGTCGATCCTAAAACAGCTAGCTATAAAAAGAATTTTTTATTTAATGATAATGGTAAGTGGTATTATTTTGATAGCCAGACAGGTATTGGAAGTGAGAAACAACCTAATTCTTATACGCTAACTGATCTATCAGTGAGTGATGATTATCGCAGTGGAAATATGCTCTATTCACATGATGATAAAAATATTGAAAACGTTGATGGTTATCTAACGGCTGATTCATGGTATCGGCCAAAAGAAATTTTAGACAACGGTGAAAATTGGCGCCTTTCAACTGCAAATGATAAACGTCCACTACTGATGGTGTGGTGGCCTAATAAAGAGGTAAAAGTAAATTATCTCAATTTCATGGCAAATAAAGGACTATTACAACAAAATAACTTCTCAACTAGCGATAATAGCAAGGAGCTACAAAGGGCTGCTGAGGAAGTTCAAAAGAACATCGAAAAGAAGATCTCAGCCGAGAATGGAGAAACAGAATGGCTCAGAGAAACTTTGAGCGATTTTATTGCTACACAACCGATGTGGAATCGTGAAAGTGAAGATCCAGCATACTTTGGTTTTCAATTCCAAGGTGGCTTCTTAAAATATGTCAACAATGATCTTGTACCAGATACTGCATCTGATTGGAGATTGATGGGTCGTCAACCGATAAATATTGACGGAAAAGGTGAGCAAGGGGCAGAGTTCTTATTGGCAAACGACATAGATAACTCTAATCCGATCGTTCAAGCAGAACAATTGAATTGGTTACACTACTTATTGAACTTTGGAAACATTACTGCTAATGACTCACAAGCAAACTTTGATGGAATTCGAATCGATGCGGTGGATAATGTTGATGCAGATCTATTATCCATTGCTGGTGATTATATGCGTGCAGCATATGGGACTTCAGAAAATGATGCTAATGCCAATAAACATCTTTCAATTTTGGAAGATTGGAATATCAACGATGCAGAGTACACTAAAAAAATTGGAACTCCACAAATTTCTATTGATAACCATACTGTGACTCAGATAACAGCTTCTTTAAGTAAGCAACAAGGTGAAAATGACCGTATGGGGCGTTTTCTTGAATGGTATATGGTCGATCGGGGCAATGATGATAGTGAGAATGTTGCGATCCCTAGTTTTGCCTTCGTTAGAGCACATGATTACGCTGTTCAAGACATGGTGCAACAAGCCACGACTGATGCTACTGGTGCAGAAGCAAATCATTCTAATTGGGATCAATTAGCAAAAGGGCTAGAATTATACAATGCTGACCAAGCAAAGACCGTGAAAAAATACAATCGCTACAATATTCCAAGCTCGTATGCATTGTTATTGACAAATAAAGATAGCATCCCACGTGTTTACTATGGTGATGTCTTTACCGATGGTGGACAATATATGTCTCAAAAGTCGATCTATTACGATGTTATCGATAATTTGTTACGCTCTAGGGTCAAATATGTAGCAGGTGGTCAAACAATGGCTGTTGACCAACATGATATTTTGACAAGTGTTCGTTTCGGTAAGGGAGCAATGAAAGCAAGTGATACGGGTACTGATGAAACTAGAACAGAAGGTATCGGAGTCATTATTTCTAATAATACTGATTTAAAACTTTCTGATGGTGAACAGGTAGTATTGCATATGGGAGCTGCTCACCGTAACCAAGCATATCGGCCGGTTGTACTTTCAACAAATGATGGTATTGAGAATTATACATCAGATACTAATGCACCAGTTATGTATACAGATAATAATGGTGATCTGATCTTCAGTAACAAAGATGTCGTAGTTAACGGAAATGTGTTGGCAAATACAAGTGTTAGGGGCGTAACTAATCCATTTGTAACAGGTTATCTTGCTGTTTGGGTCCCGGTAGGTGCTGAAAGTGATCAAGATGCACGGACACCAGCATCAACAGAAAAACATGATAATGATGAAATGTTCAGATCAAATGCTGCAACAGATTCAAATATTATATATGAAGGTTTTTCTAACTTCCAAGCTCCACCAGCAAGTCCAGAGCAGGCTGCCAATGTGGTGATCGCTAAGAATGTTGATTTGTTCAAGCAATGGGGGATCACAAGCTTCGAATTTGCACCGCAATATCGTTCAAGTACAGATGGTACTTTTATCGACTCCATTATTAGCAATGGTTATGCCTTTACAGATCGTTATGATCTAGGCTTTGGTGAACCAACTAAATATGGAACAGATAGTGATCTGCGTCAAGCATTGCGTAGTTTACATGAAGTTGGGATACAAGCAATTGCTGACTGGGTCCCAGATCAAGTCTATGCTTTGCCAGGTAAAGAAGTTGTTGCAGCTACTCGAGTAGATGACCATGGAAATTACATTGATGGTTCTCAGATCAATGATACATTGTACGTTGCTAATACTCGTGGTGGTGGAGAGTACCAAAATAAATTTGGGGGTGCATTCTTGGAAGAGTTGAAGCAAAAGTATCCACAACTATTCCAAAAATCTCAAGTTTCAACTGGTGTTCCGATCAATGGTGATGTGCAGATCAAAGAATGGTCAGCTAAATATATGAACGGTACTAATATTTTGAGTAGAGGTGCTGGCTATGTTTTGAAGGATAAAAATAGTGGCGTATATTTCAATGTTGATCGTAATGGATTGCCAATACAGCTTAAAAATTCTTCACTAGACAGTGCTTTTGTTGAAAATGAAGATGGAAGTATTAGTTATTTTAAAGATGGTAAGTTATATCGAAACCAATTTTTAGAAAAAGATGGTAACTGGTATTATTTCGATGATGCTGGTCATATGGTTCGTGAAAATGGCGATTCTAATAATGGTTTTGTAGTTTTAGATGCTCCAGAATATGGAGGAGTGTATTTCTTTATGGATAACGGGGTCTCATTTAGAAATGGATTCATGACTGCACGGGATGGAGCAACATATTACTTTGATCAATATGGTAGAATGATCAAAAATCAGAAAAAAGAGATCAATGGAGCGGAATATAATTTCGATAAAAATGGACGATTGATCAAATAGAAGAAAAAAGGCTGTGGCATAAGTAGTCTTTAATATTATATATATTAATGAAAATTACCGCTAAAGAATTACTATTCGTTGTTTAGTTGGTACTTGATTCTGTAAAGTCTTAAAAACTAGTATTTTCAGGATAAAGAAAGACATCTTCAAAATTCCAACGTTCGGAATTTGAAGATGTTTTTTTACTTATATCACAACCTCTTTTGTATAAGTACTGAGAATAGGATGTTTTTAGTAAAAAAGTATTTTTAAATACACTTTTATTAATATTGGTGGTAAAATTAGTCTGTTTATAGTAATTCGGGAGGCTTTAGTAATGGATATTGAACGGTTAGAAAAAATTCTGGCTAATCAAACGGTAAAATCTAAAAAACTTATTTATATTTCTAGTTTAACGATTGCTTTATTAGCGACCGGTGCCTGTAATCAGCAAGATGTTTCGGCAGACCAAGTCAATGCTTCTGAAACATCCAAGGTACAAGAACCAACTGAGGAGATCAAGAAAACTTCTGAAACAGTAGGATCAGAAAATGATGGTCAAAAAACAAGTACTACGATCAGCACAACGCCTAAAGAATCTGAACAAGTAGAGATAAATACACCTGAGAAAGATGCTACCAAGGATACAACGGTTCAAAATACAGTAAAAGAGACTACAGTAGTAAATAGCCCAAATACCGATAATAGTAAAAATGATCTAGTTGAGCAAAAACGTGATGATCATTGGTATTTAGTAAATGAAACGACTGGTCAACAAATGACAGGGTTTCAAGAGCTAAAAGACCAAAATAAAACAGTTTACTACAGTCCAGAAAATGGTCAGATGCAGTATGGTTGGCAAGATATTAAAAATAATAAATACTATTTTGATACCTATAATGGTGCAATGACAACTGGTCAGAAGAATATCGATGGCAATTGGTATTTGTTTAATAATGAAGGTCAAATGCAACGAGGCTTCCAAGATCTCAAAGATTATGGTGAAAATAAGACAGTTTACTATGATGATAATGGTCAAATGCAGTACGGTCAACAAAAGATCAATGGTGCTTGGTATAACTTTGATACTTACGATGGCGCAATGAAGACAGGCTTTATAAAGATACCTGACCAAAATAAAACAGTCTACTATGATGATAATGGTCAAATGCAATACGGTTGGCAATGGATCGATAATGCGACCCGCTACTTTGATACGTTCAATGGTGCGATGGCGATCGGTCAAAAGAAGATCAACGAGCATTGGTATCTATTTGATAATAATGGTGCAATGCAACGGGGTTTCCAAAATCTCAAAGACTATGGTGATAACAAAACGGTTTATTATAACCAAGATGGTTGGATGCTCTATGGCTGGCAGTGGTTAGATAACGCGACCCGCTACTTTGACACGTTCAACGGTGCGATGGCGATCGGTCAAAAAAAGATCAATGATCATTGGTATCTATTTGATAAGAACGGTGCAATGCAACGGGGTTTCCAAAATCTCAAAGACTATGGT